>JAJXZZ010000146.1:0-5709 GCA_021779795.1 Acidobacteriota bacterium
CGTTCCTCCGGACGCCTCAGCTGATCAACCCCCTCCGAACCGCGTAGAGCACCAGTTCGACGGCGCTGTGCACGTCCAGCTTCTCCATGATGTGGGCGCGGTGCGTTTCGATCGTGCTCGGGCTGACGAACAGCAGGTCGGCGATTTCCTTGTTGCTCTTGCCCTCGGCGACCAGTTGGAAGATCTCGCGCTCCCTGGTCGAGAGCGACTCGTACCGGTCCACGGCCACGCCGCGCGCCGCGAGGCTGCGGGCGTGCTCGTCGACCAGCACCCTGGCCACGGCCGGGCTGAAGAACGACTTGCCCTGCGCGACCTGCGCGATGGCCCTGACCAGGTCGCTGTCGGCGGAGTCCTTGAGCAGGTAGGCCCGGGCGCCGGCCTGCAGCGCGCGGCCGATGTAGGCTTCGTTCGGGTGCATGCTGAGGATGACGACTCGGACGCCCGGCGCCCGGCGGCAGATCTGGCTTGTCGCCTCGAGGCCGTTCAGCAGCGGCATGCTGATGTCGAGCAGCGCGATGTCGGGCCTGAGTTCGATCGCCTTGCGGACGGCCTCGCGGCCGTCGCCGGTCTCGGCCACGACCTGCCAGTCGGGTTGCTCTTCGAGAATCTTGCGGATGCCCTGGCGCACGATCGTGTGATCGTCGGCCAGCAGGATGCGGAGGGAGCCCATTCAGGTCCTTTCGGCGGACGGCCGCTCGTCCTCGGCCTGCGCGGCCGGGTCGGGGCCCCGTCCTTCGCGGGGAAGCGCGGGCAGCTCGACCGTGAGGCGCGTGCCCGCCCCCGGCGACGTCTCGATGTTCATCGAGCCGTTGAACCCGGAGACGCGCTCCTCGATGCCGAGCAGCCCGAGGCCGCGCCGCGTCCCGGCGGCCGGCTCCTTGCCCGGGTCGAATCCCCGGCCGTCGTCCTCGATCGTGACCCGGACGACGGCCGGGAGGCGCTGCAGGGAGACGCGGCACCACGACGCGTCCGCGTGCCTCGCCACGTTGGTCACCGCCTCCTGCACGATGCGGTAGAGGCAGGTTTCGATCTCGCCGGCCAGGCGCTCGTCCATGCCCTCGTGGGCGAACTCGGCGCGAATGCCGGCGCGCGCGGAGAAAGCGCCGAGGTACCAGGCGATCGTATCCGGCAGGCCGAGGTCGTCGAGCATCGCCGGATGGAGCAGCTGCGACAGGTCGCGCACCTGCTGCAGGGCGAGGTCGGCCAGCCGGCGCGCCTCCAGGAACGCCTCCCCTTCCGAGGCCGTGAGGCCCACCTTTCGGCCGGCGACCGACAGCTCCACCTTGACCGCGGTCAGCGCCTGGCCGACTTCGTCGTGCAGCTCGCGCGCGATCGTCCGGCGCTCGTCCTCCTGGGCGTTGACCAGCCTGGCCGACAGGCGCTGCAGGTTCCTCGTGTTCTCGGCGTCCTTCACCAGCTGCGCGCGGATCTGGCGTTCGAGGCCGCTGGCGTACCGCGTCACCACGAGCGCGACGACGAGGCTGGCCACCAGCGCCGCGCCGCTCGTCAGCCAGATGCGGGTGCGCAGCGCCGCGTAGGCGACGCGCGTCTCGTTCTGCTCCCGCTCGAACGCCGTCCGGTTGAGACCTTGGAGCCGACGGAGGATCCGGGCGATGGCCTCCCGCTTCGGGGCGACCTGCTCGCGGAGCACCTTCCAGGCTTCGTCCGATCGGCGCCTCTCGTCCCAGTCGAGGACGGGGATGATGGTGCGCCAGAAGCCCTGCACGTCGGCTTCGAGCTGCCGGAACGCCTGCCGCTCCTCGGGGACCGCCGACACCGGCACGTAGGCCTCCAGGGCGCCGGCCACGTCGTCGCGCGCCGACTCGATCTGCCGCAGGTAGGTGCCCGTCATGTCGGGCGCGGTGTCGAACAGGGCGTCGCGGACGAGCACCGACGCCCTCAGGACGCGCACGCGCACCGTCGTCAGCCGCCGGCCCGCCGACGTGAACCTCGCGCTGGCGGCCGCGGAGCCCTCCTCGATGCGCGTCAGGCGCCGCACCAGGTCGGCCCCGGACAGGATCCACAGCAGCAGGATCGCGCCAAAGCCGACGTAGAGCGCGGACCGGAGCGACGGGCGCGCGGCCTGTTCGTCGAAGGCCGCGGCGTGGCCGGCGCCGGCGGCGCGTGCGGGAGGCATGCGCGGATCTTACCCCGAAGGCGGCGCGCGGACCTCCTCGAGCGGTCGAGGCGGAGGGAATCAAGTCTGGACAGGATGGTTCGATGGCGCAAAAATAGAATATTCTGTCGAATTCGTGCTGGGCGCGCGGGGCCAGTCCGTGCCGGGCCCGGCGACGACAGTGAACCGGAGGCCCGCCTTTCCCGGCGGCCGCAGAGTGAACGTGAGCGAACGAACCATACTTTCGGAACCGGCGGTGTCCACGCGCGTGCCGTTCGTCGACCTGGCGCGCGGGATCGCCGTCCTCTTCATGATCCAGGGGCACACGCTCCAGGTGCTCCTCGACCCCCATTACGCCGGCGGCCCGTTCTCGAACGCCTGGCTCTACCTGCGCGGCCTGACGTCGTGCACGTTCCTGTTCCTCTCGGGGTTCTCGTTCAGCCTCGCGACGACGCCGCGCTGGGCGGAGTTCAGGAAGCCGGGCCCGCGCGTCTACAAGCGGCTGCGGCGCTACCTCCTGCTGGTCGTCCTCGGCTACGGGATGCGCTTCCCGGCGCGCACGCTCGCCGGGCTGTCCACCCTGTCGGCCGCCCAGTGGCAGACGTTCGCCATCGTGGACGTCCTCCAGTTGATCGCGGTCAGCCTGGCGCTGCTCCAGGTCGGCGTCTGGCTGCTCGCCTCGCCGCGCGTCTTCATGCGGCTGGCGTTCGCGGCCTCGGCCCTCGCCGCGGTGGCGACGCCGTTCGCCTCCCGCGTGGACTGGGCGTCGAACGGGCACGCCCTGCTGGGCGCCTGGCTGACGACCAACACCGGGTCGCTGTTCCCGGCGCTGCCGTGGGCGGCCTACGTCTTCTTCGGCGCGGGCCTCGGCGTGTGGTATGCCGGGCCGCGTGCGGCCCCCGCGGCCGACGACCGGGCGAGGACGTTCCTGAAGGCGGGCGCCGTCATGGTCGTCGTCGGGGCCCTCCTGCACGTGCTCCCGTGGTCGCCGTATGGGGCCATCGACTTCTGGACGCTCAGCCCGAACCTGTTCCTGGTGAAGTCCGGGTCGGTGCTCCTCGGGCTGTCCGGGACGATTCGACTGATGCGCGGCATCAAGACGCTGCCGCGGCTGGTGACCGCCCTGTCGCGCGAGTCGCTGCTCGTCTATCTCGTGCACGTCGTCCTGCTCTACGGATCGGCCTGGACGATCGGCCTCGGCCAGAGCGTCGGGCCGCATCTCGCCCCCGCGTCGGTCGTCGGGTGGATTGCCGGCCTGCTGACCGCGATGTCGCTGCTCGCCTGGACGTGGCACGAGTGCAAGCGGCAGATGTCGAGCGTCGCCGTCCTGGTCCGCGCGGTCGCCGCCGTCGCCGTCCTCTACGGCCTGGTCTGGCCGTTCTGAGCGTCCCGGGGGCGCGCCCGTCGCGGCCCCGCTCCCGGCCGCCTGGCTGAACGTCACGAAGCGTCCACTTTCGGCCGTCCCAATGGAGGGGTTATGAGACATTGGGCCTGGAGCGTGGTGGTCGTCGTTGCCTGCGCGCTGGCCGCAGCCTGCCAGCCGCGCGCCGCGCTGTCCGACCGGGACAAGGCGGCCATCCGAACAGCCCACCACGAGTTCGACAGGATGATCAGCGCCGGGCCGTCCGACCTGCCCGGCCTGGTGAAGATGTACTACACCGAGACCGCCCGCCTGCTGCCGCCCAACGCGCCGATGGCCGACGGGCGGGAGGCGATCCTCCGCGCCTTCACGGCGATGGGGCGGGTGACGGCGTTCAAGAGCGGCCCGCTGACCATCGACGGGCGCGGCGGCACGGCGATGGTCGAGGCCACCTACCAGGCCACCATCGAGCCCCCGGGGGGCGGCGAGCCGATCGCCGACAAGGGGAAGTACATCGAGATCTGGCAGCGGCAGCCGGACGGCAGCTGGAAGGCCTCGCGCGACATCTGGAACAGCGACCTCCCGCTGACCGGGCTCGTCGTGCCGTCCGGCACGCTCGCGGCCAACGCCGGGCCCGAGCTGCGGGAGCTCGATTGGCTGGTCGGACGGTGGGCGATCGAGGGCCAGTCACGAACGGCGTCGGCGCTCGGCCCGGCCGGCGCGTCGATGCTGGCGATGAACTGCCGCTGGCTCGTGGGCGGCACGAACCTGTTCTGCACGGTGGACGGGATGCTGCCGGGCGGGCCGTACCACGACGTGATGGTCCACACCTACGACACGGCGACGCGGACCTTCCGCGGGTTCGACGCCGACAGCACCGGGATGACCGTGCCGTTCGGCCTGGTGATCGGCAAGGGGTCCTGGGTCTACACGTACGACCTGAGGATCGGCGGCAAGCCGGTCAGGATGCGGATGACGCTGTTCGACCTCTCGCAGAACGGATGCTCGTACTCGCAGGCGGTGTCCACCTCCGGCGGCCCGTTCGTCGTCGTCTCCGAGGGGACCGGCCGGAGATTGCCCGAGTAGCGCCGGCGCCGGCCGTCGGCGAGACCGTCGGGCAGCCTTCCCCGGGGCTGCCCGGCGCGATGTCACGATCTCGTCACAGTTCTGCCGCACGCGGGACACACGTGGCGACGTCCTAGAGATGAGACTGTCTGCTCGTCCGGTGAAGGCCTATGGACTCCCTCGACACACCAACCGACACCCCTCCGTCCGCTGGTCCCGCTCCCACGACGACTCACCGCCCCGAAGGCCGGGCCAGGCGCCTGTGGCCGCTGGTTCTCCTGGCGGCGGCCGTGATCGCCGGCGCCTGGTGGCTGCGGGGCGCGCCGCAGGACGGGGCGTCAGGCGGTCGCGGCCGGTTTGCCGGCGGGCCGGTGCCGGTCGTCGGCGTCCAGGCGAGCCGGGGGCCGATCGGCGTCTACGTGGACGGCCTGGGCACGGTCACGCCGCTGTCGACGGTCGTCGTCAAGACCCGGGTGGACGGCGAGCTGCTCTCCGTGCACTTCAAGGAGGGCGAGTTCGTGCGCCAGGGGGCCCTGCTGGCCGAGATCGACCCGCGGCCCTACCAGGTGCAGCTGACGCAGGCCCAGGGGCAGCTGGCCCGCGACCAGGCGCTGCTCGACAACGCGCGGGTGGACCTGGGCCGCTACCAGGACCTGGTCGCGCAGAACGCGGCGCCCGAGCAGCAACTGGTGACGCAGAAGGCGCTGGTGGCCCAGTACGAGGGGGCGGTGAAGACCGACGAGGGGGCCATCGCCTCGGCCAAGCTGAGCCTGGTCTACAGCCGGATCACGGCGCCCGTCGCCGGCCGGATCGGCCTTCGCCTGGTCGATCCCGGCAACATCGTGCACGCGAGCGACGCGACCGGGCTGCTGGTCATCACCGAGATGCAGCCGATGAGCGTGATCTTCTCCATCCCGGAGGCGCGCCTGGGGCCGGTGGTGGGCCGCGTGCGGTCCGGCGCGAGGCTGCCGGTGGACGCCTATGACCCCGAGGCCAAGACGAAGATCGCCTCGGGCGTGCTCTCGACGATCGACAACCAGATCGACCAGACGACCGGCACGCTCAAGCTCCGCGCCGTGTTCGGCAACGCGAAGAACGAGCTGTTCCCGAACCAGTTCGTCAACGCGCGGCTGCGCGTGGAGGAGAAGCAGGGCGTGACGCTGCTGCC
>JAJXZZ010000146.1:5719-7718 GCA_021779795.1 Acidobacteriota bacterium
GAGATCGCCTCGGGCCTGGCGCCGGGCGACGTCGTCGTGATGACCGGCGTGGACAAGCTGCAGGAGGGGACGAAGGTCCGCGTGCAGAGGGAGGGCGCGCCGGCCAGCCCGTCGCGCGCGCAATGAGCCCTTCCCGCCCCTTCATCCTGCGGCCCGTCGCGACGACGCTGCTGATGGTGGCGATCGTGCTGGTGGGTGCGGTGGCCTACAGGCAGCTGCCGGTGTCCGCGCTGCCGGAGATCGACTACCCGACCATCCAGGTGACGACGTTCTACCCGGGCGCGAGCCCCGACGTCATGGCGACGTCGGTGACGGCGCCGCTCGAGCGGCAGTTCGGCGAGGTGCCGGGCCTGAAGCAGATGACGTCGACGAGCTCGGCGGGCGCGTCGGTCATCACGCTGCAGTTCAACCTGAGCCTGGACATCGACGTGGCCGAGCAGGAGGTGCAGCAGTCGATCAACGCGTCGGGGACCTACCTGCCGCCGGACCTGCCGACGCCGCCCATCTACAGCAAGATCAACCCGGCCGACGCGCCGATCCTCACGCTGGCGCTGTCGTCGCCGACGATGCCGCTGCCGGCCGTGGAGGACCTGGCCGACACGCGGCTGGCGCCGAAGATCTCGCAGCTGCCGGGCGTGGGCCTGGTGTCGATCAGCGGCGGGCAGAAGCCGGCCGTCCGCGTCCAGGTGAACCCGACGGCGCTCGCCTCGCGGGGCCTGACGATGGAGGACCTGCGGACGTCGCTGATGGCGGCCAACGTCAACCAGGCCAAGGGGAGCTTCGACGGCCCGCGCCAGTCGTACCAGATCGGCGCGAACGACCAGCTGATGTCGAGCGCCGACTACCGGCCGCTCGTGGTGGCGTACCGGAACGGCGCGCCGGTGAAGCTGAGCGACGTGGCGCACGTGGTGGACGACGTGGAGAACGTGCAGCAGGCGGCGTGGATGAACACGACGCCGGCCGTCATCGTGAACATCCAGCGCCAGCCGGGCGCGAACATCATCACGGTGGTGGACCGGATCAAGGCGCTGCTGCCGCAGCTGACCTCGACGCTGCCCCGGTCGGTCGGCGTGCGGATCCTGACCGACCGGACCAGCACGATCCGCGCGTCGGTGAACGACGTGCAGTTCGAGCTGCTGCTGACCGTGGCCCTGGTGGTGATGGTGATCTTCCTGTTCCTGCGGAACATCCCCGCCACGATCATCCCGAGCGTGGCCGTTCCGCTCTCGCTCGTCGGCACGTTCGGCGTGATGTACCTGCTCGGGTACAGCCTGAACAACCTGACGCTGATGGCGCTGACGATCTCGACCGGCTTCGTCGTGGACGACGCCATCGTGATGATCGAGAACATCGTGCGCTTCATCGAGCAGGGGGACCCGCCGCTCCAGGCGGCCCTGAAGGGGGCCGAGCAGATCGGCTTCACGATCGTCTCGCTGACGATCTCGCTCATCGCGGTGCTCATCCCGCTCCTCTTCATGGGCGACATCGTCGGGCGGCTGTTCCGCGAGTTCGCCGTCACGCTGGCGGTCACGATCCTCGTCTCGGCAGTCGTGTCGCTGACGCTGACGCCGATGATGTGCTCGCGGCTGCTCAAGCACACGCCCGAGGAGAAGCAGACGCGGCTCTTCCGGGTCACCGAGCGGGGGTGGAAGGCGGTCATCGGGTTCTACGACCGGACGCTGCAGGTGGTGCTGCGGCACCAGCCGCTGACGCTGGTCGTGGCGATCGCGACGCTGGTGCTGACGGTCTACCTGTACGTGGTGATCCCCAAGGGGTTCTTCCCGATCCAGGACACCGGGGTGATCCAGGGGATCTCGGAGTCGGCCGAGTCGGTGTCGTTCCCCGAGATGGCGCGGGAGCAGCAGGCGCTGGCGGCGGTGATCCTGAAGGACCCGGCCGTCGAGAGCCTGTCGTCGTTCATCGGCGTGGACGGCACGAACACGACGCTCAACAGCGGGCGGGTGCTGATCAACCTGAAGCCGCTCGCCGAGCGCGGCGT
>JAJXZZ010000147.1 GCA_021779795.1 Acidobacteriota bacterium
GTCCTACTGCCCCTGCGGCGTGTACCCGGGCGGCGGGGCGGCGTTCTCGGCGAAGAAGAAGTCTTCCATCGCCTTCGCCATCATGTCCTGCGCTTCCTTCTGCCAGGGCATCAGGTGGTATTCGTTCAGGATCATCCGCATCCGGTCTTCCCACATCTTCCACGCGCGGGCCGACACGTGCTCGTAGATGCGCTGCCCCAGCTCCCCCGGCCAGGGCGGTTCGGCGAGCCCGGGCAGCTCGCGGCCCAATTTCACGCACTGCACCATCCGTTCGCCCGAAGGCGCCTGGTTCGACGACGACATCATCATCCCTCCCCGTGCCCTGATGGTATCATGGCAGGTGTGACGGATTCCGCGCCTCTCGAACCGGAGATGCGCCACCGTGCCTGCTGGTACGGCCGCCGGACCCCGAACTGGCAGGGGCCACTCACCGTGCAGACGGTCGAAGACGGTCAGATCCTCTACTGCGCCCACCCGATGATGTTTCCGGTGGTGGGTCACGCGTTCGATGTCCGGAACTGCGCGGGCTGCGACACGTTCAGACCGCGCCCGCAATCGCCGAACCTAAACCGTACGTCCCCCAGCGGCGTCTAAACGATCGAGGGCTGGGTTTGGGTCCGCCCGAACGGGCCGGGTGGCGGCAGGCCAACCGGGTCGGCAGGCGGACGGGACGTGTGCGAGACGGCTCGTCGACGGCACACGTTTCGAGTGTCCATGGCCCTGTGAACCGAGAGTCGTCGAAGCATCCGACGGATGCCGGGGAGGTAGGCCGTGAACGAGAGACGAAAGGAACGACGCGGTTTTGCGTCGATGTCGCCGGAAAAACAGCGTGAGATCGCCAGCAAGGGCGGGCGGGCGGCGCACCAGAAGGGCACCGCTCACGAATGGACGTCGGACGAGGCGAGGACGGCGGGCCGCAAGGGCGGGCAGGTGAGCCGCGGCGGCCGTGGCCGGCTCGCGGAGCCGGCGTCGGAGGCCGGGCAGCCGACGTCGATGGGCATGCCGCCGTTCCCCGGCGAGCATCACTAATCGTCGCGAACCGCCAGGCGTCGCGCAAGGGTGCGGGTGGGGTCAGTCAACCACCCGCACCACCTGCACCCGCGCGTCGTTGAAGCACGCCCCGGCGCCGACATCCGACAGGGTGTCGGGGACGAGGGCGGTGGCCGTGGCGCGGTTCTTCGTGGCCGCCCGCCACAATCCCTTCGGCAGCGCCACCGTCCCGGGCCGCACCGTCGGCTCGATCGACAGCCCGCAGACCACTTCCCCCAAGTCGTTGAATACCCTGACACTTGCGCCTTCTTCGAGCCCCCGCGCCCGCGAGTCGAGCGGGTGCATCACGAGCGCGGTCTCGACGCCCGGCAGCTCGCCGAGCGTCGAGTTGACCGTGCGGTCGGTCGCCGGCGAGATGAGCGCCAGCGGATAGTCGGCCGCCGCCGGCTCGGGCAGGTAGCGGTAGAGGCCCTGCGACGACGCCCGGTCGAGCGCTTCGGGGAACAGGTGCGCCTTCCCGTCGGGCGTGCCTGGAAAGACATCCGCGAACTGCACCGGCGCCAGGCCGCCCGGGGGCATCGGCTGCCGCTGGTTCCGCAGGTCGTCGCCGACGGTCCCCGGCAGGCACGAGAGCACCTCGAGCAGCGTCTCCAGTTCCCCCTGCGGGCCCTGCCCGTCGTCCAGGCCGAGCGCGGCGAGCAACTGGCCGAAGACCTCGGGGTTCGGCCGCGACTCGCCGACGGCGTCCACGACCGGCTGGACCACCTGCAGGGCGATCGGGCCGTAGGCCCGGGCGATGTCGTAGCCCTCGAGGAACGTCGTGGCCGGCAGGACGACGTCGGCGTAGGCGGCCGTGTCGGTCATCACCTGGTCGAAGACGACGGTGAACAGGTCCGTGCGCTCGAGGCCGCGCAGCACGAGGTTCTGGTTCGGGAGCGTGGCGACCGGGTTGCTGTTGTAGACGAACAGCACCTTGACGGGCGGGCGCAGGTCGCCGGTCAGCGTCCGGCCCAGGTGGTTCATGTTGATCACCCGGGTGTCGGGCTCCGGCTCGCCGATCCAGCGGCGCTCGATCCCCCACGCCCCCGAGTTGCTCAGGGCGAAGCCGCCGCCGCGCACGCCGAACTTGCCCGCGACGGCCGGCAGCGCCAGGACGGCGGCCGCGGCGCTGCCGCCGTTCCGGTTCCGCTCGAGCCCCCATCCGCAGCGGATCAGGGCGGGCGAGGAGGCCGCATACAACTCGGCGAACTCGCGGATCAGGGCGGCCTGCACGCCGGCCTCGGCGGCCGCCCGCTCGAACGTCCACTCGGCGGCCCGCTCGCGAAGCGCCTCGGCGCCGTCGGCGTGCGCGGAGAGGAACGCCTGGTCGGCGCCCCCCGACTCGAACAGGTGGCGATGGAGCGCGAGCGCCACGGCGAGGTCGGTGCCCGGCTTCACCGGCAGGTGCAGGTCCGCGTCCCTGGCGAGCGGCGTCACGCGCGGGTCGACGACCACCAGCTTCGCGCCGGCCTTGCGGGCGGCCTGCACGAACGGCACGAGGTGGATCGACGTGGCGGAGGGGTTCGCCCCCCAGATCACGATCAGCCGGGCGTGGGCGAAGTCCTGGTAGGTCGTGGACGGCATCCGCCCGTACAGCGCGCCGAGCGCCGCGCTGGTGGGGGCCGCGCACACGTTGCGGGCCAGGCGCGACGCCCCGAGGCGCCGGAACAGCCGGGCGTCGGCGGCATCCTGCGTCAGCAGGCCGTTCGACCCGCCGTAGCAGAACGGCAGGATCGACTCGCCGCCGAACGTGTCGCGGGCCTCGCGCAGCCGGCCGGCGACCAGGTCGATGGCCTCGTCCCAGGTGACGCGCGAGAAGGCGGCATTGCCCTTGGGTCCCACCCGCACCATCGGGTGGAGCACCCGGGCGGCGCCGTGGACCCGCTCGCCGAACTGCCGGACCTTCGAGCAGATGAAGCCGGCCGTGACCGGGTTTCGCGTCGAGCCGTCGAGCGCCGTCACCTTGCCGGCGCTGGTCGTCACGCGCAGGCTGCAGGAGTCGGGACAGTCGAGGGGACAGGCGGTTTCGACGCTGCGGTCGTGCTTGGGACGCGGACTGGACATCGTCACAGTGTACGACACTTGGTCCCGGTGGGGCCTTGCCGTGGACGCCCGCACCGATTACGATGGCGCCGTCCCTCGCGGGGCGCTGGGGCAACGCGGACGCGCCGACAGGAGGCCTGCCAGATGCGACCGACATTCCGGATGCTGAACGAATCGCTCGTCGAGCAGATCATCGCGGAGGGCATGGCGCTGCTGCGCGAGCCCGGCGTGCGGGTCCACAACGAGGAGGCGCGGCGGCTGCTGGCCGAGGCCGGCGCCGACGTGGACGAAGCGGCGCTGGTGGCGCGCATCCCCGAGGCGATGGTTCTCCGCGCGCTCGAGACGACCGCGCGCGAGTTCGACCTCTACTCGCTCGACGGCCGGCCGGTCGTGCACTACGGCGGGGACCAGGTCCACTTCGACCCCGGGTCGGCCGCCCTGGCGATCCTCGATCCCGAGACGAATCGCCCGCGGGTGCCGACGACGTCGGACTTCGTGCGCCTCGTGAAGCTGGTGGAGCAGCTGCCGCAGATCGACGCGCAGAGCACGGCGATGGTGTGCGGCGACGTCGCGGCCGAGATCGGCGACCTCTACCGCCTGTACCTCGCGCTGAACTTCATGCGCAAGCCGATCGTCACCGGCGCGTTCCGCATCGACACCTGGTCGGTGATGAAAGAGATGCTGAGCGCGGCGGCCGGGGGCGACCGGGCGCTCGAGGCGAAGCCGATTGCCGTGTTCGACGTCTGCCCGTCGCCGCCGCTGCTCTGGAGCGACCTGACGTGCCAGAACCTGATCGACTGCGCGCGGGCGGGCATCCCGGCCGAACTGGTGTCGATGCCGCTGGCGGGGGCCACGGCGCCGGTCACGCTCGCCGCCGCCGTCGTCCAGCACGCCGCCGAGAGTTTGAGCGGCATCGTCATCGGCCAGCTGGCGCGCCCGGGCGCGAAGATCGTCTGGGGCGGGTCGCCGGCCGCCTTCGACATGCGCGAGGGGACGACGCCGATGGGCGACGTGGGCACGTGGATGATCGACTGCGCCTACGCGCAGGTGGGCAAGCGCCTCGGCCTGCCGACGCACGCCTACCTCGGGATGAGCGACGCGAAGGTGCTCGACGCGCAGTGCGGGATGGAGTCGGCCGGCGGCACGCTGCTCGGCGCGCTGGCCGGCGTCAACATGATCTCGGGCGCCGGGATGCTGGACTTCGAGAGCTGCCAGAGCCTCGAGAAGCTGGTGATCGACGCCGAGATGATCGGGATGGCCAAGCGGTTGCTTCGCGGCATCGAGCCGCGGGACGAGCCGATCGCGCTCGGGCTCTTCCAGAAGCTGGGGCACCGGGCCGACTACCTGGCCGAGCCGCACACCTTGAAGTGGTTCGGCAAGGAGCTGTACCTGCCGTCGCCGGTGATCGAGCGCGCCACGACCGACGGGTGGCTGCGCAAGGGGGCGAAGACGGCGGGCGAGCGCGCGGCCGAGCGGGTGAACAGCCTGGTGGCGTCGTACCGGCCGACCCCCATGTCGCGCGAGCTGCGCGCGGAACTGCGGGCGATCGCCACGCGCGCCGCCCGCAGGTTCGGGATGTCGGAGCTGCCGGCGTTGCCGGACGTCGAGGCGTGACATCGCGTAGGGCGGGGCTTCAGCCCTGCCATTCGGTAGGGCGGGGCTTCAGCCCTGCCATTCGGTAGGGCGAGCGACAGGAGCACCCATGTCCACAGCACTTCTCGAACGGATCTCGGCAAGCCTGGTCGAGGGCGACCCGGACGGCACCGTGGCGGGCGTCAGGGACGCGCTGGCGGCCGGCCTCGAGCCGATGGCCATCATCGACGGCGCCCTCGTCGCGGGCATGCGCACCGTGGGCGACAAGTACGCCTCGGGCGAGTACTTCCTGCCGAACCTCATCGTCTCGGCCAGCGGGATGAAGCAGGCCATGGCGCTGCTCGAGCCCGAGCTGAAGGCCCGGCGCCAGGAGGTGAAGTCGGCGGGCACGGTGGTCATCGGCACCGTGCGCGGCGACATCCACGAGATCGGCAAGTCGCTCGTCGCCACGATGCTGGCGGCCAACGGCTTCGACGTGCACGACCTCGGCGTGGACGTGCCGGTGGACACCTTCGTGGCGCGCGTGAAGGAGACGGGCGCGAACCTGGTGGGCCTCTCGGCGCTCCTGACGACGACGATGCACGGGCAGAAGGACGTGATCGAGGCGCTCGCGAAGGCCGGCCTGCGGGAGCAGGTGAAGGTGATGGTGGGGGGCGCGCCGGTGAGCCGGGCGTGGGCCGACGGCATCGGCGCCGACGGCTGGGCCCAGGACGCGGTCTCGGCCGTGGACCTGGCGGCTCGCCTGGTCGGGCGCGCGTAGGGCAACCCTTCACCCCTCGACCTTGCTCGGGGCGTTGCCTGGCAGTGCCCGCCTCGTAGGGCGACCCTTCAGGGTTGCCTGGCCCGCGGTACAATTCCCTCTCCATGGATGTCGCCATCATCGGCGGCGGGGCGGCGGGGCTCGCGACCGCCATCTTCGCCGCCCGCCGACTGCCCCACGCCCGCGTCGTCGTGCTCGACGGCGCTCGGCGCCTCGGCGCCAAGATCCTCGTCAGCGGCGGCGGCCGCTGCAACGTGACGAACCGCGTCGTCACCGCGAGCGACTACTGGGGCGGCGACCGGCGGTTCGTAGGCTCGGTGCTCCGCGCGTTTCCGGCCGACGCCACGGCGGAGTTCTTCGGGGAGATCGGCGTCAGCCTCCACGAAGAGGACGACGGCAAGCTGTTTCCCGACAGCGGCAGCGCGAAAGCCGTGCTCGCGGCGCTGCTGGCCGCGGCGGCGCGGGCGGGCGTCGAGATTCGAGGCGGCCACCGGGTCGAGGGCGTGCGGCCGGACGCGGCCGAGGGGTTCGTCGTGGCCGGCGACGGCTGGTCGCTGCCGGCGCGTCGCGTGGTGCTGGCCACCGGCGGGCTGTCGCTGCCGAAGACCGGCAGCAACGGCGGCGGCCTGTCGATCGCGGCCTCGCTGGGGCATCGCATCGTTCCGACGACGCCGGCGCTCGCGCCGCTCGTCCTGGGGGGGACGCTCCATCGCGGGCTCGGCGGCGTCTCGCACGAGGCGGCCATCACCGTCGCCGGCGGGGGGCATCCGCCGGTGACGCTGCGCGGTTCGCTGCTCTGGACCCACTTCGGCGCGAGCGGCCCGGTCGCCCTCGACGCGTCGCGCCACTGGCACCGCGCGGAGGTCGAAGGGCGCGGCGTCGAAACGCACCTGTGCTTCCTCCCGGGGCTCGACTTCGCCGGGGCGGAGCGCTGGCTGCTCGACGGCGCGGCGAGCCGGCCGACGGCGATGCTGCGCACCCTCCTGGCCGACCGCCTGCCGGCGGCCGTCGCCGTGATCCTGCCGAGGGCCGCCGGTGTCGATCCCGACGTCCGGCTGGCCGGGCTCACGCGCGAGGACCGGCGGCGGCTGGCGCACGCGCTGGTCGCCTGGCCCTTGCAGGTGACCGGCACTCGCGGTTACAACTACGCGGAGGCGACCGCCGGCGGGGTGGCGCTGGACGAGGTCCGCCGGGGGACGATGGAGTCGAAGAGGTGTCCGGGCCTGTTCCTCGCGGGCGAGGTGCTCGACGTGGACGGCAGGCTCGGCGGGTTCAATTTCCAATGGGCCTGGTCGAGCGCCTTCGTGGCGGCGCGCGGACTGGCAGCCCGTCGAACAAGGGCAATCGAAGGGGAGCGACGCAATGACTGAGCGCGAGACGGTTGGATTCATCGGCCTCGGCCTGATGGGGAAGCCGATGGCCCTGAACTTGGTCAAGGCGGGGTTCCCGCTGGTGGTCCACAGCCGGAGCCGGGGCCCGGTGGACGCCCTGGCGGCCGCCGGGGCGCGAGTCGGGGCGAACCCGGCCGAGGTCGCGCGCGAGGCCACCGTGGTCATCACCATGGTCCCGGATTCGCCCGACGTGGAGCTGGTGCTGGCCGGCCCGAACGGCGTGTTCGAGGGGCTGCGCCAGGGCGCGGTCGTCATCGACATGAGCACCATCTCGCCGGTGGTGACGCGGCGCCTGGCGGCGGAGGTGGCCAGGCGCGGCGCCACGATGCTCGACGCGCCGGTCAGCGGCGGCGAGATCGGCGCGATCCAGGGGACGCTGTCGATCATGGTCGGCGGCGACGCGGCCGCGCTGGAGCGGGTGAGGCCGATCCTGAACGCCATGGGCAACCCCGAGCGCGTCGTGCACATCGGCGGGTCGGGCGCGGGGCAGATCTGCAAGGTCTGCAACCAGATGGCGATCGGCGGCGCGCTGGCCGTCGTCTCCGAGCTGATGGCGCTCGCCACCAAGGCGGGCGTGGACCCGGCGAAGGTGCGCCAGGCGCTGCTCGGCGGCTTTGCGGCGAGCCGCGTGCTCGAGGTCCACGGCGAGCGGATCCTGAACAAGAACTACAAGCCGGGCTTCAGGGCCGGGCTCTACCACAAGGACATGGGGATCGCGATGGAGACCGCGCGGTCGTGCGACGTGCCGGTCCCGGTGAGCGCGGTGGTGACGCAGCTGGTGGGGGCGATGATCGCCTCGGGGCACGGAGACGACGACTACTCGGGGCTGGCGCAGGTGCTGTTCGAGATGGCGAGGGTGAAGTAGTGGACGACGACAACCCGCCCAACGCCGGCGA
>JAJXZZ010000148.1 GCA_021779795.1 Acidobacteriota bacterium
CGAGGCGTTCGCGACGCCCATTGACCTCGACCCGCGCGGCAACCTGGTCACGTTCGTCCGGTGCACGGTGAGCAATCCCGGCAAGCAGGACGTCAAGGCGGCGCTCGGCGCCAACTTCGGCGCCATTGCCTCCGAGATCAACGTCGATCCCGCCTACGACTGGTTCATGGGCCAGCGCCAGGCGCTCGAGAAGGCCCTGCGGCACCAGCGCTCGGCGACGTGGCACAGCCGGATGTTCATGGACGAAGCCCGGTTCGACGCGGGCCGGCGCGAGTCGTCGTTCGCGGACGGGAAGATGATCGCCGGCGGGCACCTGGTGTTCACGGCGCCGGCCGACGGCGCGAGGGTCGGCCTGCCCGGCTTCGACAGCCGCTTCAAGGAGGCGGCCGTCGAGTACGACTTCGCGCTCCGGCCGGGCGAGCGGCGCGCCTTCCGGTTCGGGATGCCGGCCGTTCCGGTCGCGCTGGCCAGGCCCGCGGCCGTGGCCGACGTCGTCCGCGCGGGCTACGACGACTACCGCGCGCGGACCGTCGCCTACTGGAAGGCGAGGGTGGCCGAGGCCGACCGCTTCTCGGTGGACGACCCGAAGGTGATGAACACCTTCAGGACGAGCCTGGTCAACGACCTCGTCGCGCGCGAGGTGGCCGAGGACGGCACCGTCTACCAGCGCGTCAACAAGATCCACTACGACTACTTCTGGGTGCGGGACGGCGCGTACTTCGTCCGGACGTACGACATGCTGGGCCTGCCGCAGGTGGCCCGCCAGACGCTCCACGCCTTCCTGGTGTGGCGCGACGGCAAGCCGGTCGGCTTCTTCAAGCCGGGCGCGCCGCAGCCGCCCGGCGCGCGCCTGTCGGTGCAGGACGACTACTGGGGGCAGGTGCTCTGGGCCGTGGGCGCGCACGTCCGCACGACGGGCGACCGGGAGCTGCTCGAGGCCGTCTACCCGCTGCTCGGCCCGCACATCGCCGAGTTCGTCGAGAAGTGCAGCCGCGACCCGAAGGGGCTGTGGCCGGTGGCCGGCCCGTACGACAACGAGGAGATCACCGGCCACTACACCGGGCACAGCTTCTGGGCGCTGCTCGGGCTGAAGTACGCCGTGCGCATGGCCGAGGAGATGGGGCGCCCGGCCGACGCCGCCGCGTGGCAGAAGGTGCACGACGACTACGCGGCCAACTTCCTGCGCCGCCTGCGCGCGCTCACCGCGGCGTCGGACGGCTACATCCCGCCGGGCATGGACAACGTGACCGACGGCAACGACTGGGACAATGCGAGCGGCGGGCTCTATCCGTTCGGCGCGCTGGCGAAGGACGATCCGATGGCGCGCCAGACGCTGCAGATGGTCCGCGACGACAACTACCAGGAAGGGATCATCACCTACGGCGGCAACGCGTGGGTGGCGAAGCAGCGCAAGCTCGAGGGGCGCACGGAGCCGCGCGGCACGCTCCATCACTACGAGACGTTCTACGTCACCGAGGGGAACACCATCCTCGGCGAGCAGCGGAAGGTCATCGAGGACCTCTACGCGATCCTCGCCCACACCGGCAGCACCAACAGCGGCTTCGAGTTCGGCATCCCGGCGTGGGGGACGCGCGACCCGCGCGACAACTTCACGCCGCACGGCTGGTTCGCGGCGCGGTACATGTCGCAGATCCGCAACCTGCTCGTGCGCGAGGAGGGGCGCGAGCTGCACCTCGCGTCGGCGCTGGCGCCGGCGTGGGTGAGGCCGGGGCGCCAGGTGCGCGTGACCGGCGCGCCGACCTTCTTCGGCACGGTGAGCTACACGCTCGACTGCCGCCGCGACGGGGCGACGCTGACGCTGTCGCCCGCGTGGAAGCCGTCGGCGGAGCCGGCCGCCATCGTGTTCCACACGCCGTGGTTCATCCGGGCGACGTCGGCCTCGGCCGACGGCCGGCCGGTGACGATTGCGGACGGCGCCATCCGCGTGCCGCCGGGCACGCGCCGGGTGGAGATGCGGTGGACCCGGTCTGCCGAACCGAACCTGAGCTACCAGGAGGCGGTCCGGCTCTATCTCGACAAGTACTACCGTCATCCCGCCGGCGCGGATTACGACTTTCTGTTTCCGGGGGACGGGACGGGGAAGTAGTGGCTAGTGGCTAGTGGCTAGTCTGTCACGCGTGACACGGCCGACCAGCTTGCCCGCCGTCGCTCGAAGAGCGAAGGCGGGCCGACCGCCAGAGTGTTCCGGAGACTCCACCGATGACCACCAAACCCTGCGGCGTGACGCTGTTCGCCCTGCTTGCCTGCGCCCTGGCGGGCGCGACGACGTCGGCGCAGCGGTTCACCGGCTACACGGCCGCATCGACCGCGAAGGAGCGCGTCGTCGAGAAGACGCTCGCTTCGCTGCCGTCGCCGGAGCAGGTGCAGGCGTACCACCGCTACCTGACCGCCGAGCCGCACCCGGCCGGGTCGGCCCGGAACCACGAGCTGGCCGAATACGTGGCCCGCGAATGGAAGCGGCAGGGCTGGGAGGACGTCGCCATCCGCCGCTACGACGTCTACACGTCGATGCCGCGCGAGGTCACCGTCGAGATGGTCGCGCCGGTGCGCTACAAGGCCGGCCTGCGCGAGGCGCCCTACGACGTCGATCCGGACACGAAGAACCCCCGCGTCAGCAGCGCCTACTTGAGCATGTCGGCCTCGGGCGAGGTGACCGCGCCGCTCGTCTACGCGCGCGGCGGCAACCCCGAGGACTACGACGTGCTGGCGAAGAACGGCATCGACGTCCGCGGCACGATCGTCATCGTCCGCTACTCGAATCCCTACAGCTACCGCGGGTTCAAGGCGCTGACGGCGCAGCAGCGCGGCGCGGCGGCGATCATCATCTACTCCGACCCGGCGGAGGACGGCTACTCGCAGGGTGCCGTGTTCCCCGACGGCCCGTGGGGCCCGGAGACCCACTTCCAGCGCGGCGCCATCACCTACGACTTCATCGTGCCCGGCGACCCGCTGACGCCCGGCTGGGCGTCGGTCGAGGGGGCGAGGCGGATCACGCCCGCGGAGTCGCAGACGGTTCCGAAGATCATCGCCACGGTGATGTCGTGGCACGACGCGAAGCCGATGCTCGAGGAGATGGACGGCCCGGTCGCGCCGGATGACTGGCAGGGCGGCCTGCCGATCACCTACCGGCTCGGCGGCGGGCGGGTGAAGGTCCACCTGAAGGTGGACATGGACAACAGCGTCAAGCCGAACTACGTCGTCGAGGCGCGCCTGCGCGGCACCGAGTTCCCCGACGAGTGGGTGCTCGTCGGCAACCACCGCGACGCGTGGGAGTTCGGCGGCGTCGATCCGTCGAGCGGCACGGCGTCCATGCTGGAGCTGACGCGCGCCCTGGGCGAGATGGCGAAGCAGGGCGTCCGCCCGCAGCGCACGCTGGTCGCGTGCAGCTGGGACGGCGAGGAAGTCGGCCTCACCGGGTCCACCGAGTGGGGCGAGCAGTTCGCCGCCGACCTCTCGCGCAAGCTGGTCGCCTACATCAACGTGGACTCGTCGGCCTCGGGCCCGAACTTCCAGGCGAGCGCGGTCGGCTCGCTCGCGCCGCTGCTGGTCGAGATCAGCCGGACGCTCGAGGATCCGTCCGGCGCGTCGCTCTACGAGGCGTGGAAGAAGTCGGCCGCCGCCGACACGGCGCGGTTTGCCGCCACCGGGGGCGGCGAGCGGCAGGCGGCCGTGGACGACGACTCGCTGGTGGACACGCGCATCGGCAGCGGGTCCGATCACACCGTCTTCCTGAACGCGCTCGGCCGGCCCGTCGTCGGCCTGTCGTTCGACGGTCCCTACGGCGTCTATCACTCGGCCTACGATGACTACTACTGGATCAACCACATCGGCGATCCCGGCTACCGCTACCACACGCTGATGTCGCGGCTGTGGGGCGTGCTCGCGCTGCGCCTCGCGAACGCCGACGCGCTGCCGTTCGACTTCGGGTTCTACGGCCGCGACGTCGGGACGTTCCTGACGGAGTTGTGCGGTGCCGGACCGGCGGGAGGCGCGGCGGCCCGCGCGGCGGGGAAGGGGATGCCGGGCGCGTGCCGCGCCGGCGAGGTCGATCTCGGGCCGGCCGTGGCCGCCGCCGCCGACTTTGCGGCCGCGGGGCGCGCGCTCAAGCAGGCGGTCGAGGCCAGGCTGGCCGCCGGCGGGATCGACCAGCAGACCGCCGCGGCGCTCGACCGCGACATCATGGACGTCGAGTCGAACTGGCTCGAGCCGGAGGGGATTCCGGGGCGCCCGTGGTTCAAGCACATGCTCTACGCGGCGCGCTACACCTACGCGCACCTCGAACTGCCGGGCATCACCGAGGCGGTCGAGAAGCAGGATTGGGCGACCGCGCGCCGGCAGGCCGCCAGGCTCCAGGCCGCGCTCGCGAAGAACGCGGCGCTGCTGCGCGCCGCGGCGGGAAGGGTGGGCAGGTAGCGGACCACGATCGGAGCACGGGAATCGCTTCAGCAGGCAGCGGACCCGGCCAACAGCCGACCGCCGACCGCCGACCGCCAACAGCCGACCGCCGACCGCCGTCAGTACTCAATCACCGGCATCTGCGAATCCCTCCACGTCGCCGCCGTGGCCGCGCCGATGATCAAGGTGCCGCCGACGAGCGGCCAGAAGCCCGGCGACTCGTGCGTGAAGATCCAGGCCCAGAGCGGGCTGAGCGCGGGCTCGGCCAGCAGCAGCAGCGACGCGGCGGCAGCCGGGACGTGACGCAGGCCGCGCGAGAGCAGCAGGTAGGCCGCGCCGACCTGGAAGACGCCGAGGTAGGCGACGCCCAGCAGGTCGGCCGCGCGGGGAGCCGGCATCGGGACCGCGGCCGGCAGGCACACCAGGAAGGCCATCAGGCTGCCCGTCACCGCGGCCGCGCGGGCGGCGCCGCTGCCGTCCGTGTGGGTGGCCCTCGCCATCCACCGCAGCCCCATCACCGTGAGCGACCAGCAGAACCCGCTCACCACGCCGACCAGCGTCCCCAGTACGCGGTGCGGCGCGGTGGGCAGCGGCTCGTGCGAGCCGGCAAACAGCAGCAGCACGCCCGCGAAGATCAGGACGAGCAGCGGGATGTCCCGCCGCTTGATCCGCTCGCCGAGCAGGAAGGGCCCGAGCAGCGCGATGTAGAGCGGGGCCGTGGCCTGCAGGAACACGGCGTTGGCCGCGGTGGTGAGCTTGTTGGCGGTGACGAAGGTGACCAGCGTCGCCGCCTGCGCGGCGCCGACCAGCAGCGAGCGCCACGAGAAGTCGCGCCAGATGCCGCGCCCGCCGGCCATGATCACCAGCGCGGCGAGCAGCGAGCGCCCGCAGGCGACCTGCCAGTTGGTGAGCGAGATGGCCTTGATGGCCGCCCCGCCGGTGGAGAACAGCACCGCGGCGGCCAGCAACTCGACGCGCGACGAGCGGGAAGACATCGGGGAATCGTACACTGGCTCAGGGCTCAGGGCTCAAGGGGCGGGGCTCAGGGCGTTGACACTCAGGGCGCCGGACGCTTGGCGGCGGGGCGCGTTTCCGTTATACTGACTTTTCCTGCCGGGCGAGATCTTCTCCCACTGTGCGGAAGTGGCGGAACTGGCAGACGCGCTAGCCTCAGGAGCTAGTGGGCGCAAGCCCATCGGGGTTCAAATCCCCGCTTCCGCACCAACCTTCGCCCACCATCATGCTTGCGCCCTGAGCCCTTGGCCCATTAGCCTTGAGCCTTGAGTCCTGAGCCTTTTTTCCTGAGCCATCCTCCCTCTCCCGCCGTGTCGCCCGTCGTCCTCGCCGGCGCGTCCGCGTTCATCGACCTGTACGCGACGCAGCCGCTGCTCCCGTTCCTCTCGCGCGCCTTTCACGCGACCACGCTCGAGGTGAGCCTCACCGTGACGGCCGGCACGTTCGGCGTCGCGCTGGCCGCGCCCGTCGCCGGGCGCCTGGCCGACCGGATCGGGCGCAAGCGGGTGATCGTGGCCGCGGCGGCGGCGCTCGCCCTGGCGACCTTGATGGCGGCCACGTCGGCGACGCTCTGGCAGCTCATCGCCTGGCGCTTCGTCCAGGGCGTGTTCACGCCCGGCGTCTTCGCGGTCACCATCGCCTACATCCACGAGCAGTGGCCTCCCTCGCGCGCCGGCGCGGTGACGGCCGCCTACGTCAGCGGCACGGTGGTCGGCGGCTTCTCGGGCCGGCTCATCGCGGGCCTCGTCGCGGCCGACGCCAACTGGCGTGCGGCTTTCGTCGTGCTCGGCGCCCTCAACGCCGCCGCCGCCCTGCTGATTTGGGCGAGGCTTCCTGCCGACCAGGGCAGCCGCCTGGCGGGCAGCGGGCGCACGCGCCTCGGCGCCGTGGTGGCGCTGCTGCGCAACCCGCAGCTGGCCAGCGCCTACGCGGTCGGCTTCGGCGTGCTGTTCTCGCTGGTGGCGATGTTCACCTACGTCACGTTCCTGCTGGCCGCGCCGCCGTACGGCCTGAGCACGGTGGCGCTCGGGTCGGTGTTCTTCGTCTACCTCGTCGGCGCGGCGGTCACCCCCGTCGTCGGCCCGGTGATCGACCGCTACGGGCACCGGCACGGGATGGCGGTCGCCGTCGCCTTCGGCGTGACCGGCGCCCTGACGACGCTCGGCGGATCGCTGCCGGCGATCCTGGCAGGCCTCACGCTCTGCTCGACCGGCGTGTTCATCGCGCAGGCCGCCGCCAGCAGCTTCGTCGGCGCGGCCGCCAGGCGCGACCGCGGCCTCGCCGTCGGCCTCTACGCGACCTTCTACTATGTCGGCGGCAGCGTCGGCGGGTCGCTTCCGGCCCTGTTCTGGGCCAGGTGGGGGTGGCCGGCCTGCGTCCTGATGGTCGTCGCCGTCCAATTGGCGCTGCTCGGCGTCTCAATGGCAATCTGGGCGGAGCCGTCGAAGACCGGCCCGGCAGAGGCGCGCTCGAGCTGGGAAGCGGCGGAAATCTGACGACAGCCTGGCAGATCGGCTGTTATCATTGTGGATTGCCGGAGGGGCGGGCCGTGCGCGAGGCATTCCGTCCCGGCTGGTTCGTCGGGCCCTATCGTGGGTTCCCGGATAGCAAGGGGAGAGCAGAATGAGGCGGTGGAGCCTTCCTGGGCTGGCGCTCGTGGCGCTGCTCGCGATCTCGGCGGCGGGCTGCGGGGACAACACCACCCCGGTCACGCCGACGCCGACGCCCGAGCTGAAGACGGACACCTTCACCGGCACGCTGACCCCCGGCATCACCAACTACTACACCTTCCTCGCCAGGACCGGCGATGTCGTGATGAAGCTGTCGTCGGTGACGCCCGACCCGACGGTGAAGGTCGGGATGACGCTCGGCGTCTACAGCTACCTCACCTGCACGCCCGCCATGCAGAACACGAACGCCGTCGTCGGCAACACGCTGTTCGGAACGGCCACGGCCACCACCAGCATGTGCATCACCGTCTACGACAACGGCAGCCTCACCAGCGGGTCGTCGGTGAACTACACGATCACGGTGACGCACTACTAGAATCGGCTGTCGGCTGTCGGCGGTCGGCTGTCGGCGGTCGGCTGTCGGCGGTCGGCTGTCGGCGGCGAGCCGGCGCCCGAGAGCCGGGCGCGGACCGGGTCGGCGCGAAGGGCGAATTCGAGGTCTGCCGAGCTGAGCCCGGCGCCTCACGACCGGCGCCTCACGACCGGCGACCAACGTCGGCGGTCGGCCCGCCTTCGCTCTTCGAGCGACGGCGGGCAAGCTGGCC
>JAJXZZ010000149.1 GCA_021779795.1 Acidobacteriota bacterium
TCGGCCGACTCCGCAGGGCGTTCTCCGCCGCCAGCAGGAAGGTGTCCTTCCAGCTCTCGATCTCGGCCACCGTCAGGTCGTGCTTGCGGGCCGCCTCGACCACGGTGGTCTCTCCCTTCACGATCGCCAGCACCAACACCGGGCACCTCTTTGCTGTCCATGCTGGATGCCTTCCGGAAGCTCGCCGTTGACGCCATTGCCGTTGTTCGTCTCCTCCATGACAGCCTCCCGGATGGGCTGTGGAATCTGCGGACTCCGCTCCGCTTCGTCCGCAGCTCCCACAGCCCCGACGACGATCCCAAAGGTACCGCCGTCTTGTCTTATCGGTGGCTCTCACTCAAAGGGGGGCAGGATAAATGTGCGGTAACAGCGATCTGCCGGGTGATTCCCAGCTGGGCCTGATGGCTGCGATGAAGCGTGCCGAGGAGGGTTCTGGGCCGGACGGCCGAGGCGTCTTGAAGGATTCTTCATCGCCGTCGCGCGCGGTGACGCCCGGCTTCCCAATCTCGAGTTTTCATTCGAGGGCGGTCGACTCCTGCAGGTCAGCGCCTGGGGAACTCGCCTGGCCGCCCTGCCCGGTGTCTGTGAGGCGCAGGGGTTGCGGAGTGGTAGGACACGGAGAGCACCTGGCGGACTGGTCCTTGGGAAATCCTGGGTCCGCTCACCGCGAACCATCGTGCCGCTCCTGGGCAGGATTCGGCCGCCAACTGGGGGGCGCGCCTGGGGGTAGCTACGAGGATCCCGGGCGCTCCACGATGCCAGCTGTACGGGCCTGGGACCATGGCTAGCTCTGGGGCCAACGCGCGTGCTCTCGATGGGCGTCGGGTGAGGATTGCGCCCGGGCCCATGAGCCCGCACTTGGTGGAGGTGGAGACTAGGACGGCCCTGGCTGCTGCGCCCTTGACCAGGGAAATGTTCCAGGTGGTGCTGAAACCGAACTGGGTCGAGGACTCGCATGTTCGCAGGCCCGGCTACTGGGAACCGGTCATCACGGACCCGAGCATCATCCTCGGGGTGGTGTCGAGTCTGGGCCAGGCGCTTCCGAGCGGGGGTCGCATCACCATCTGCGACGCTCCGAATACATATGTCTCCTTCGAAAGGGTGGTAGCTCGGGGTGGACTCGACCGGTCGTTGAGGTTTGTTCAAGGCAGCCTCCGGGCTTTGACCGTCGAACTGCTGGACCTCAGGCGCGAGGTCTGGATCACCAGAGAGCACGTCGTCGTGGAGCGCCGGCCGAACCCGCCCGACCCCCGGGGGTATGTGGCGCTGGGCCTTGGTCGCCATGGGATGCTCTTTGGGCATGCCGGGGAAGGCAGGTACTACGGGGCCGACTACGACACGGCGGTCGTCAACGCACACCACTCGGGGTGCGTTCAGGAGTACCTGCTCTCGGGGACTGCCGTCAATGCGGACCTGTTCATCAACCTGCCGAAACTGAAGACCCACAAGAAGACGGGCGTCACGTGCTGCCTGAAGAACCTGGTGGGCATCAACGGCGACAAGAACTGGCTGCCGCACTACGTCGAGGGGCCGCCGTCGAAGGGCGGCGACGAGTTCCCGGACGAGACGGCCGCGAGGTACGTCGAGCGGCGGCTCAAGAAGGCCGGGCAAAAGCTTGCACTTGCACTGCCGGTGGCCGGCACCTGGGCCTACCGGAAGGCAAGGAAGGCGGGCGAGGCCGTCCTGGGCGACAGTGAATCGGTGATTCGTAACGGCAACTGGGAGGGCAACGACACCTGTTGGCGGATGGCGCTCGACCTCAATCGCGCCCTGCTCTATGGCAACCCTGATGGGACCTTGCGCGAGGCCGGCGAGCGCAAGCCTTACCTAGCCATCGTGGACGGTATCATCGGCGGCGAGGGAAACGGCCCGCTGGCCCCTGACCCCGTGAAGTCAAACGTCATCATCATCGGCACCGACCCCGCCGCGGTCGACGCGGTTGCCTGCAAGCTCATGGGGTTCGACCCCATGATGGTGCCGATCGTCCGCGAAGCGTTCGCCCCGCATCGCTGGCCGATCGCCACGTGTCGGATGAAGGAAATCGAAGTCCAGGATGATCGCGTCGGTCGCGTGATCGGTCTCGACGAGGTCCAGCCCGCAGTGCCGGGGGGATTCCGCCCGCATTTCGGCTGGCCGGGATTGAACCCCGCCAAGAGCGGGCGATCCACCTCATGAGCCCGTTCGAATCTCGGCGTCTCGCCTATGAGAGGATGCCGGCGTGGATGAAGGCGCCTGTCGGTTGGATTCCCTTTGGGTTCGTCGCCGGGGCGAGCTATCGGCGGGTCGTGGCGCGGGGAGGGCGGATCGACCGGCTTGGCAGGACCGAGGTTCGATCGTACCAGGAGCGGTCTCTGGCTGAGATCCTTCGCTTTGCGGTGGCGCAGGTCCCCGCATATCGCCGTTTTCGTGACCTCGTCGAGCGACACAAGGCATCTGACGCACTCAAAGAGTTCCCGTTGCTCTCCAAGGACGACCTGCAGGCCAACTTCGTGAACTACCTTCCTCGCGATTTTGAACGGTTGCCACACTACGAGTGCACCACCGGAGGCACGTCGGGCAACCAGCTCAAGTTCTTCGTGGACGATGACTCGCAGGCCGTCGAGACGGCGTTCATGCACCGGCAGTGGGCGCGGGTCGGGTACGCGCCTCGCTGCCGCAAGGCCACGTTTCGCGGAGTGGACTTTTCGGGCTTGAAGGATGGTCTTTTCTGGAAGGCGAACCCGGTCTACAACGAGCTTCAGTTCTCGCCGTTTCACATGAGCGACGGCACGCTGGGCGCCTACTGGGAGCAACTCGAGCGCTACCGTCCGCAGTTCCTGCACGGCTACCCATCCGCGATCTCGCTGCTCGCGGGTTGGGCCGAGCGGTCCGGAGTTGCCGGCCGGTCGTTGGGGTTGCGTGCCGTCCTGCTGGGGTCCGAGGCGCTCGAGGCTGGCCAGCGGGAGCTGATCGAGCGCGCCTTCGGGGCGCGGGTCTACTCGTGGTACGGCCACAGCGAGAGGGTGATCCTCGGAGGCGAGTGCGAGGTGAGTCCTGCCTACCACCAGTTCCCGGACTACGGCGTCATGGAGATCCTGGGTGACGACGGGGAGCCGGTGGTCGATCCTGGCGAGCGCGGCGAGCTGGTCGGTACCGGCTTGCTCAACCGGTCGCTCCCGCTGATCCGTTATCGGACCGGCGACCGCGCCCGCCTGCTTCCGGCCGTGTGCGGGTGTGGCCGCGCCTTCGATCGCTTCGATGAGGTCGAAGGGCGCTGGGATCAGGACTACGTGATCGGGAAGAGCTGGGCGAAGATCTCGATCGCGGCGCTCAACATGCACGGGCCGGTGTTCGACCGGGTGGCGCAATACCAGTACTACCAGAAGGCGCGCGGCGCGATGGACGTGCGGGTCGTGCCTGCTCCGGGGTTCGACGAGTCGGATGCCGCCGCGTTGGCGGATGCGTATCGGCGCAAGGTCGGAGATGAGGTCGAGGTCCGGGTGGTTGTCGTTGCCGAGATCCCGTTGACCTCGCGCGGGAAGCTGAAGCGGCTGGTGCAGGAGATCCCGCCCCAGGGCGATCCGAAGACAACGTAGTGGCCGATGCCCGCATCGGCCGGGGGTGGGTGGTGGTTCCGGGGAGTGGGCCGCTGCAAGCAACGGCCGCTACGAAAGCAAACGCCGATGCGAAAGCAAAGGCCGCCACGAATGCGCGATGACGTTGGTCCTGTGATGTAGCGGCCTATGCTCACATCGGCCGGGAGTGGGCGGTGATTCCGGGGAGTCGGCCGTTGCAAGCAACGGCCGCCACGAAGACAGACGATGCGCAAGGAGAAGGCATGCAGCAGGTCGTGCACAGCATCCGCACCGGGAACCTGACCCTGACAGAGGTACCCGTGCCCATGGTCAAACCGGGACATGTGGTCGTCGCCAACGCCTGTTCCGTCATCTCTGCCGGCACCGAGAAGATGGCCATGGAGCTGGCGCAGAAGTCGCTTCTGGGAAAGGCTCGGGAGCGGCCGGACCAGGTGCGGCGGGTGCTCGAGAAGCTCCGCCAGGAGGGGCTCTTCCAGACCCTGGCGCAGGTCCGCGAGAAGCTCGACGAGCCGATGACCCTTGGCTACTCGTCCGCGGGGACCGTCCTTGCGGTCGGCGCCGGGGTTGAGGAGTTCAAGCCGGGCGATCGCGTGGCCTCGAACGGGCCGCACGCGGGGGTCGTATGCGTGCCGAAGCACCTGTGCGCTCGGGTGCCGGGCGGTGTGCCGTCCGGCCAGGCGGCGTTCACGGTGCTCGGCGCGATCGCGCTGCAGGGCGTGCGGCTGTCGCGGGCCGAGATCGGGTCGATGGTGTACGTCATCGGCCTCGGCCTGATCGGGCAGATCACTGTGGCCTTGCTGCGGGCGCAGGGGTGCCGGGTGGTCGCGGTCGATCTGGATGCAGGCAGGTGTGAGCTGGCGCTGCGGATGGGCGCCGAGGCGGCGCATCCGCGACTCGACGCCCGCGCGGCCACGGAGGCCTCGTCCGGTCTCGGTGCGGACGCGGTGATCATCACGGCCTCGGCGCGCTCCAACGGGCCGATCGAGCAGGCGGTAGAGGCGGTCCGCAAGAAGGGGAGGATCGTCCTCGTCGGCGTCGTCGGGCTCGAGCTGGACAGGCGCCCCTTCTACTTCAAAGAGTGTGAGTTCGTCGTGTCGTCCTCGTACGGGCCGGGCCGCTACGACCCGTCGTACGAGGAGCGGGGGCACGACTACCCGCCCGCCTACGTGCGCTGGACCGAGCAGCGCAACATGAAGGCGGTGCTCGACCTGATGGCCTCGGGCCGGCTGGACGTGTCGCCGCTGGTCACGCACCGCTTCCCGATCGAGCGGGCGCTCGAAGCGTACGAGCTGATCGAAAAGGCGAGCGAGCCGTATCTCGGCATCGTGCTCGAGTACCCAGAGGCCTCGGGTGAGAGCGGCCGCCGGCTCGAGCTGCGACCCGCGGCGGCGGTCGCTCCCGGGAAGATCGGTGCCGGGGTCGTCGGCGCTGGCAACTTCGCCCGGTCGGTCCTCATCCCGGCCATTCGCAACGATGGTGGCTTCGACCCGCGCGTGATCTGCTCCGCCGGCGGGCTATCCGCCGCGCACACTGCGGGCAAACGGGGGTTCGCGGCCGCGGTGGCCGACTCGCAGGAGGTCTACGGCGATCCCTCGGTCGGGGCGGTCTTCATCGCGACCCGCCACAACGAGCATGCGGCGCAGGTGTGCGGCGCGCTGAAGGCCGGTAAGCACGTGTTCGTCGAGAAGCCGCTGGCACTGACGGTGGAAGAACTCGCGCAGGTCGAAGAGGCGCTGTCGCTCGCCCCCGACCGCGTGCTGATGGTCGGGTTCAACCGCCGCTTCGCGCCGGCCACGGTGAGGGTGAAGGAGTTCCTCTCGGGGGTCTCGCAGCCGCTCACCGTGTCGATCCGCTTCAACGCCGGTGCGATACCGCCGGAGCACTGGACGCAGGACGAGAGCGTGGGAGGCGGCAGGATCATCGGTGAGGCGTGCCATGCGATCGACCTTGCGACGTTCCTCGTCGGCTCGCCGCCGGTGCGGGTGTTCGCCGAGTCGATCGGCGGGCCGCACGCGCCGGAGATCCGCGACGACCAGGCGTTCCTGACGTTGCGGCACGCGAACGGTTCGATCTCGAGCATCGGTTACCTGGCGGGTGGCGACAAGGCGTTCCCCAAGGAGC
Source organism: Acidobacteriota bacterium (assembly GCA_021779795.1). Classification (GTDB taxonomy): domain Bacteria; phylum Acidobacteriota; class Vicinamibacteria; order Vicinamibacterales; family Fen-181; genus FEN-299. Next base: position 5,697 of record JAJXZZ010000149.1, read on the forward strand.
GGGTCGAGGTGATCGGCGGCGGGAGAGTCGCCGTGATCGATGACTTCCGCAAGGCTACCGGCACCGCCGGCGGCCGGGCGCGTACACTCTGGTCCAGCGGCCAAGACAAGGGCCACCGGGCCGAGGTCCGCGCGTTCGCCAGAGCTCTTCAGGCAGGCGGGTCGTGGCCGATTTCGTGGGAGGACTTGCGTGCCGTGTCGCTCGCGTCGATCCTCGCGGTGATGAGCCTGCGCGAGGGTGTTCCGTTCGAGATCTGAGCGGGCCATGTCGCGGTCATTGCTTGCAAAGGCCGTGGTGGGGTTGTGAGCGCTCGTCGACTGTGGGCAAAAGGCCGGCCTTTGCGAGCAAAGGCCGCTACATTTGGGGTGATGATGCAGCGAGCGCTTGATGAGATGAATCATGTCGAAACCGATCGTTGACCTCGTCGCGGGCGCGCGGCCCAACTTCATGAAACTGGCGCCGGTGGAGCGCGCGTTGCGCAAGGCTGGCGCGGTCACGACGCGGATCGTCCACACCGGGCAGCACTACGACCCGGGAATGAACGACGTGTTCTTCGAGGAGTTGGGGATCCCGGCGCCGGACGTGCACCTCGAGGTGGGGTCGGGGGCGCATGGGTCGCAGACCGCGCGGATCCTCGAGCGGTACGAGGCCCACCTGATCGCGGCACGGCCGGCCGCGGCTGTGGTCTTCGGCGACGTAAACTCCACCGTCGCCTGCGCCCTCGCCGCGGTGAAGCTGGGCGTACCCGTCGCGCACGTCGAGGCGGGGTTGCGCAGCTTCGACCGCACGATGCCGGAGGAGATCAACCGACTGCTCACCGACGCGATCGCGGATTTGCTGCTGGTGTCAGAGCCGAGCGGCGTGAGCAACCTGCGGCGGGAGGGCGTCCCGGAAGAGAAGATCCACCTGGTCGGCAACGTCATGGTCGATACCTTGATGGGCGAGGTGGAGCGGGCTCGCGCACTGCCGATCGTGGCGGAGATGGGGCTGGAGCCGCAAGGCTACGGTCTCGTCACCATGCACCGGCCCTCAAACGTGGACGATCCCGCGGTGCTCGGGCGAATGCTCTCCTTGCTCGTGGATCTCGGCCGGCGGCTGCCCCTCGTTTTCCCCGTCCACCCGCGCACCCGCGCCGCGGCCGGAAGGGCCTCGCTCGTAAACCTGCTCACGGATGGGCCCGGGCTCATCTGCTCGCCGCCGCTGCCCTACCGCCAGAACCTGGCGCTGATGGCCTCCGCCAGTGTCGTGCTGACGGACTCCGGCGGGATGCAGGAAGAGACCACGGTGCTACGGGTGCCGTGTCTAACCATGCGCGAGAACACCGAACGGCCGATCACCGTTGAGAAGGGGACCAGCCGTCTGGTGGGGAATGACCCTGACACGATCCGTGCCGCGTTCGACGAGGTGATGGCCGGCCGGTGGCCCGCAGGGGAGTCAATCCCGCTGTGGGACGGGAAGGCGGGCGAGAGGGTCGCCGCGGCCATCGGCGAGTGGCTCTCCTGATCTTGCCCACGAGTCAAGGGCACGTAGGCTCTCGATCTCCAAACGAGTGGCGGGCCAAACGGGGGCGGATGAGACACGGCACTCCGCCCCGCTGGCGCGGGGCTAGATGCCTTGCTACCAACACACAGGCAACCACGCCGCGGACTGGTGGAGTGACGGTCAAGAGGTATAGACGTCGGGAGGTAAGGCGGTGAGGAGAATCAACGACACGACACCCCGCCCCGCCGGCGCGGGGCCGCGTGTCTTATGACCAACACACAAGCACCTGCCAGATCGCCACGGCCCCCGCGCGGCGCGCGGGGGCCTCGTGACGAAAGGACCACGATCACCGCGCGGCGATGACAGAGCTACGCTGATGCGATTGATGAGAACGGCACGGACTTTGGCGCACCTGCGGGCAGGGCAAGTGGTTGACCGCTTGACGCGGGGGCTGCGACCGCTGCCGCCGGCTCCCGCTCCA
>JAJXZZ010000150.1 GCA_021779795.1 Acidobacteriota bacterium
TCGAGGATCACCGAGCCCTCGCCCGCGTCGCGGCCGACCGTCGCCAGCGCGGCGGAGGCGAGGCGCTCGAGGTATTCGGCGTCGGTCCTGGCGCTCTCCGCCGTTCGGGCGATCAGGTCCCTGACGGACGGCACCGCCGCTTCGAGGGCCGGCAGGATCTCGTGCCGCACGCGGTTGCGGAAGTAGCGCCGGTCCGCGTTCGACTCGTCCTCGCGGAACGGCACGCCGGACGCCGCCAGGTAGTCCACCAGCTCCCGGTGCCGGCAGTCGATGAGCGGCCGCACGAACGGCCCGCGCCGGACCGGCATGCCGCCCAGGCCGAGCGTGCCGGCCCCGCGCAGCAGGTTGAGCAGGACGGTTTCGGCCTGGTCGTCCCGCGTGTGGCCGACGGCGACGTGCGTGGCACCGGCGCGCCGGGCCGCCTCGGCCAGGAACGCGTACCGGAGCCGCCGCCCGGCGTCCTCGATCGACGTGCGCCATCGCCGGGAGGCGGCTCGCACGTTCGCCCGCCCCGCGTCGAACGGCAGGGAGAACCGGCCGGCCAGCGACTGGCAGAACCGTTCATCCTCGTCGCACGCGCCGGCGCGGAGCATGTGGTTGAAGTGCGCGATCCCGACGAACTCGATCTGCAAGGGGGCCGCCGCCTCCGCGAGCACGCACACCAGCGCCGTGGAGTCTGCCCCGCCCGACGCAGCGGCGATGACGCGCGCGCCAGGCGGAAGCAGGCGGTCTCGAACAATCGTCCGGCAGACTCGCTCGGTGAGGCAGGACATCGAGAGCGAGCACACCCAGGGCGAGAGGTGAATCTGGTGCCGGTGCAGGGACTTGAACCCCGGACTCCGCGGATATGAGCCGCGTGCTCTAACCAGCTGAGCTACACCGGCAGAAACCTCAATGCTATCACGCCTTCCCGCTCGTCTCAACCACGGCGGCCGCGAGCAGCGGGATCAGCAACTCGTGGTGTCCCACCAGGTAGTACCCCCGCCCGATCCCCGCGGTCGGGCGCGCGACGACGTTGACCTGCGGGCGGTAGAGCCGGGCAAAATCCAGCGCCACGGTGACGAGGCCGTCGAGCCGGCAGCCCTGGTTCCTCGCGATCGACACGGCCTTCAGGAACACCTCGGGCAACAGCACGGCCGACCCGCAATTGAGGTACACGCCTCCTTCGAGGCGCGAGACGCTCGACGTGAAGTACCTGAAGTCGCGCAGGCTCCCCTCGCCGAGCGCGGCGCCAGAGGCGGCCGGGTGCATGTGGATGATGTCGGTCCCGACCGCCACGTGGACGGTCAGCGGAATGCCGAGCCGAAAGGCTGTCGCCACCACCGAGATGTGCTCGTACTGCGGATGCCGGGCGCACAGGTACCGGCCGACGGCCTGGCCGAGGCCCAGCCCGTCGGCCACGCCCTCGTTGATCGCGCCGTTCAGCAGCCGGCCGGTCTCGTCCGCCATGCCGAAGCGCCCTTCGCCGAGGCCGGCCTCGACATCCTCGGACGTCGCGCCCGACAGGGCGATCTCGAAGTCGTGGATCAGGCCGGCGCCGTTGGTGGCCATCGCCGACACGAACCCGCGCTCCATCAGGTCGATCAGGACGGGCGAGAGCCCCGTCTTGATCACGTGCGCGCCGAAGCCCCAGACGATGCCGCGGCCATCCGCGCGCGCCCGGCAGATTGCCGCCACGACCTCGCGAAAGTCGGAAGCCGCCAGGGCGGACGGCAGTGATTCGAGCCAGCCGAACACGCCCGACCCGGGCTGATAGGGCCTGGCGAAATCGTCGGCCCTCACCTTGCTGGCCCGGCTCTTCAGCGGGTAGGTTCGGATGCCCGACAGGTCGAACTCTTCGTAAGGAAAAGGCATGACGGGCTCCCGGCTTGCGAGTCTACTCCGCCAACGACTGGCACGCGGCTCGCGGCCAGTGGCCCCGCGAGCCGATTCTACCCTGGTGCATGGCGCGATCACAGAATGAGCATCGCGTCCCCGTAGCTGTAGAAGCGGTAGCCGAGGGCGACGGCCTCGCGGTAGGCGTCGAGCACGGCCTCGCGCCCGGCGAAGGCGCACACCAGCATCAGCAGCGAGGACTTCGGCAGGTGGAAGTTGGTGAACAACCCGCTCGCCACCTGGAAGCGGTGCCCCGGGTGGATGAACAGCTCGCTGGTGGCCGGGCCTTCGACGACGCGCCCGCCGCCGGCGAGGCCCGACGTTTCGAGGGCCCGGGTGGTCGTCGTGCCCACCGCCACGACGCGCCGGCGCTCGTCGAGCGCCGCGTTGATGGCCGAGGCCGCCCCCGCGGGGATGTCGAACATCTCGGCGTCCCCCTGGTGATCCTCCACCTGCTCGACGCGCACCGGCTTGAACGTGCCGTAGCCGACGTGCAGCGTCACCTCGGCGCGCTCGACGCCCTCGCCCGCGAGGGTGGCGAGCAGCGCGCTCGTCAGGTGCAGCCCCGCCGTCGGCGCGGCCACCGATCCCCGCGCCCTGGCGTAGACGGTCTGGTACCGGTCGCGGTCGGCGGGATCGTCGGCGCGGTGGATGTACGGCGGAAGCGGCACGTGGCCGATGGCGTCGACCACGCGGTCCACATCCCGTCCGTCCTCGCTCCAGAGCCTGATCGTCCGGCGGCCGTGGAAGTGCCGGGCCAAAACTTCGGCGTCGAGGGTTCCGTCGGCGCCCGTGAATCGGACCTTCGCCCCCGGGTGCAGTTTCTGGCCGGGGTGCATCAGCGCCTCCCACTGGTCGTCGCCGACCCGGCGGACCAGCAGGCACTCCACGGCGCCGCCGGTCGGCACGCGGTGACCGAGCAGCCGCGCCGGAAACACCTTCGTGTTGTTCAGCACCAGGAGGTCGCCGGCCTTCAGGAACTCGGGCAGGGCCTGCACGGTGGTGTGCGCCACGATCGCGCCCGACGCGCGGTGCAGGACCAGCAACCGCGATCGGTCGCGCTCGGCGGCCGGCTGCTGCGCAATCTGCCCGGGAGGGAGGTGAAAGTCGAAGAGCGCCACGTCCACCGAAACAGTGTAGCTCGGCGGACGGGCGCTCGGCAGGAAGCCGGACAGCGGAGCGGCGGTCAGTGGACGACGGGATGGTCGTCGGCCTTGGACTGTTGCCAGTCCTCGGCGAGGAGCGACCACATCAACTGGTCGAACAGGTGCCCTCCGCAGCTCAGGCCCTGGCGGATCACCCCTTCAGGCACCGAACCCATCTTCCGCGCGGCCCCGTTGGCCCTCCCGTTTCGCACGGCGGCCCTGGCCTCCAGGCGGCGCAGGCCCACGTGGTCGAACAGGAAGTCGAACAGCAGTTCCGCGGCGGACGTGAACAGCCCGGTGCCCCAGAACTGCGAGCCGAGGGCCGCGCCCCACTCGCCCACGGTAAACTCCGGGTCCACCTGCCGGACCTGGAACAAGCCGATGGCGGTCGTGGAATTCGCGGGCACCACGGCGAAGCACATCAGCCGGCCGGCCCTTCTCTCGCTCTGCGCCCACTCCACGAAGCGCTCGAACCCGGGAATGTCGCCGGGCGGCGGCGACATGTAGCGGCGGACCTCGGCCGTCGAGAGCGTGGCGCAGAGCGCCGGGGCGTCGGCCCGGCACACCTCGCGCAGCGTCACCACGTCGTTGGCCAGGTCGGGCAGCGCCACCTGCCAGTGCGGTGCCGGCTCACTCTCCGAAACAGCCAGCGAAAGGCGCGCCCTGCTCGAGACGACAGCGGACTTCATCGGCAGCTTGGTGATCATCGGCCCCACTCATCTCCCCGCGATCGCGTCGTTCACGCCCCACGTCGTGTCGCTCGAGACGCCCCACACGATGTTCGCCGCGTCGAGGCGGCCCCAGACGGTGTTGTCAGGCCCACCGGGCTGGCCCCAGACCACCTGGTCCGGGGATGACGCGTCGGCCGCCCCGACGAGGTTGACGCCCCACACGATGTTCACGCCCCAGACGATGTTGACCCCCCAGACGATGTTGACGCCCCACACGATGTTCACGCCCCAGACGATGTTCACGCCCCACACGATGTTCTGGCTGGACACGGTGTTGTCCGACACGCCCCAGACGATGTTCTGGCCGTCGGACACGCCCCACACGATGTTGTTGCCCCAGCAGGGGGAATTGGTGAACAGGACCGAGCCGGGGACCTGCCAGACGCCCCAGACAATGTTCTGGGACCAGGGCAGGTCCTCGCCGGCAATCGTGGTGCTCGGCGTCGGCTCGGGAGCGATCCAGGTCGTGCCGAGCGGCGCCTCGGTGTCGGCGGCGCCGGCCAGTTCGATGGCGCCCACGGCGTTCAGCCCGCCGCCGCCTTCGGTGAGCCGGTCGTACTCGAGGCCGGACGCGTCGTGCACGGCGAACGCCGAATACTGGAGGATCGCCTTGACGGCGTTGGCCGACAGCGGCGTCCCGGTTCCGCGGCCGGGGCCACCGGCCGCTTCGAGCGCCAGGGCCACGACGCCCGTGGTGACGGCCGTCGCCATGCTCGTCCCGCTCAGGCGCAGGTAGGAGGCGGCGCCGGCGCCGTTCACGTGCAGGGTCGGGTACTCGTCGTACAGCGTGCTGCCGACGGCGCCGTCCGACACGAGCCGGTCGCCGGGAGCCACGATGTCGGGCTTGGCGTAGGCGTCGTACCAGCTGGGCCCGCGGGAGCTGAACGGCGCCACCTGGTCGTCGGTCCGGCCCGGGGTGCCCTGGGTGAGCAGCGCCCCGACGGTAATGGCCGACGGCGCGTTGCCCGGGGAGGTGATGCCCGCGTAGCCGGGTTCGCCGGTGGCCGGGTTGATGCCGCAGTTGCCGGCGGCCGCGACGACGATGAGGCCGGCGCGCGTGGCGCGCTCGATGGCCTGCACGAGCGGGTCGGTGGCGGCGGACTCGAGGATCGGATGGCCGAGCGAGAGGTTGATGACGTCCACGTGCAGCGTCTGGCGGTGGTCCACGATGTATTCGATGGCGCTGATCACGTCGGAGGTGTGCCCCTGGCCGTCGGCGTCGAGCACCTTGAAGATCGTCAGGCGCGCGCCCGGCGCGACACCTTCGTACTGGCCGCCCGACAGCGCCCCGCTGCCGCCGATGAGGCCGGCCACGTGGGTGCCGTGGCCGTAATCGTCGTAGGGCGCGGCCTGGCGGACCGTGCCGCCGGTGAGGTCGAAGAAGCCGGCAATCCTGTTCCCGAAATCGGCGCTCGGCTGAATGCCCGAGTCGATGATCGCCACGCCCACGCCCTGGCCCCTGGGAGCGTCGGCCGTCAGGCCGAGCGTGTTCCTCAGGAAGCTGGCCGTTGCCGCCGCCTCGTCCGGACCGCTCTCACCCGCCAGGCTGTCGGTCGGCGTCACGACGGCGTCGGAGGAGATCGACTCGACGTCGGCATTGGCGGCCAGGCTGGCGAGCGCGGACGCCGGCACCTCGACCGAGAGCCCGTGGATCGAGGCGTGGTCGCCGCTCACGCGGTAGCCTTTCGCCAGGAGCTGGCTCTTGACGAGCGCCCGGGCGCCCGGGGCCGTGCGGATGATGACGCGCTGCACGCCGGTGTCGGCGGCGGCGGCCGTCTCGAGCGCGCGGTCGAACTTGGAATGGCCCCGCTGCGCCCAGGCCGGGTTCGTGAGGCCGGTCGCCAGGAGCAGGGTCAGGATGAGGAGATGATTCAGGCGTTTCACGCCGACCAACAGAGCAATTGGCCGGCCATGTCGTCACGGCGGAGACGCGATAGTCGCAACTGACTGACAGTATTACCTTTATTGGCGAGACGCCGAACGCGCGACAGCGGCGGGGCCCACGATCTTGTGCAGAAATCGAACAACGGCCGCCCTGCGGCGTTGCAGATCTTTCAATTCCTTAGGCTTTCAAGCCATTCCGGCGTGTCACAGTACTGGACACGGCTGGCACACGCACGGAAAGGCCTGAAAAATGGGCAGAAAGCGATGAGGCGGGGCTGCCTGCGGGGGCCGGTGAGCCCGGCCCGGCGGAGCGCACCACCCTTGGTGTCCAACAATGACACACCCGGGCGGGGTCCCGCACGGGCAAGGCCCCGGGCCCGTCGCCGTCAGCGAGCCCTCAGATGGCCCAGCGCAGCAGCACGCTTCCGACCGTGAACCCCGCGCCCACCGAGGCCAGCAGCACGAGGTCGCCCTTCTGGAGCCGCCCCTCCTGGACGCACTCCTCGAGCGCCAGCGGGATGGTCGCCGCCGTCGTGTTGCCGTACTTCTCGAGGTTGATGATGACCCGGCCCGCGTCGATGCCGAGCCGGTCGGCCGCGGCTGTGATGATCCGGCGGTTGGCCTGGTGCGAGACGAACAGGGCGATGTCGCCGGCGGTCAGGCCGTTGCGCTGCAGGATGACGCGGCTGATCTCCTCGGTCTTGCGCACGGCGAACTTGAACACGGCCTGCCCGTCCTGCTTGACGTAGTGCAGGCGCTGCTCGACGGTCTCGCGGCTCGCGGGCCGGAGGCTGCCGCCGGCCGGCATGTTCAGCGCGGGCCCGCCGCTGCCGTCGATCTCGTGGGCGAAGTCGAGGATGGCGAGCTTCGGGTCCCTGGCCGCGCCGACCACCACGGCGCCCGCGCCGTCGCCGAAGAGCACGCAGGTCGTCCGATCGGTGTAGTCGATGATGCTCGACATCACGTCGGCGCCGACGACGAGCGCGTGCTCGTGGCGCCCGGTGGACACGAGCTGGCTGGCCGTGGTCAGGGCGAAGTTGAAGCCGGAGCAGGCGCCGGCGAGGTCGAAGCCCCACGCGTGGTGCGCGCCGATCTTGTGCTGGATGAGGGCCGCCGTGCTCGGGAAGAACATGTCCGGCGTCGTCGTGCCCACGACGATGAGGTCGATGTCGTCCGGGGTGAGGCCGGCCGCGGTGATGGCCTTGAGGGCGGCCTGCGCGCCGAGATCGGAGGTGGCGACGCCCGGGTCGACGACGTGGCGCGTGTGGATGCCGGTGCGCTGCAGGATCCACTCGTTGGTCGTCTCGACCATCTTTTCGAGGTCGGCGTTGGTCAGCAGGCGGGGCGGCACGTAGGTCGCCAGGCTGGAAATCTCGGTGGGCCGGCCGCAGCCGATGCCCGCGGGCCGATGATCCGGAATGAGGGTCTGACCGTCGTCGCGCACCACGAAACCTCCTCCCAAAAAGGGCTCAGGGCTCAGGGCTCAAGGCTCAAGGCTCAAGGCTCAGGGCTCAGGGCTCAAGGCTCAAGGCTCAGGGCTCAGGGCTCAGGGCTCAAGGCTCAGGGCTCAAGGCTCAAGGCTCAGGGCTCAGGGCTCGAGGCTCGAGACTGGCCCCAGCTCCCTCTGCCCGGATGCTTCGGTCGGAGCAGGGCTTCAGCCCTGCTCGGCCTTCTACCACAGCTTCCCGTCCCGGTCCGGCGCCGACAGGCCGAAGTACTCGTACGCGCGCGCCGTGGCCACGCGGCCGCGGGGCGTCCGGTCGAGGAAGCCGATCTGGATCAGGAACGGCTCGAAGATGTCCTCGATCGCGTCCTTCTCCTCGGAGATGGCGGCCGAGATGGTATTGAGGCCCACCGGGCCGCCGCCGAACTTGTCGATGATCGTGCGCAGCAGCCGGCGGTCGATCTCGTCGAAGCCGTGCTCGTCCACCTCGAGCAGCTTCAGGCCGGCCACGGCCGCGTCGAGCGTGATCTCGCCGTCGCCGCGCACCTGGGCGTAATCGCGCACGCG
>JAJXZZ010000151.1 GCA_021779795.1 Acidobacteriota bacterium
GAAGATCCGCCTCATCCCGTCCGAGAACTACGCGTCGCGCGCCGTGCTCGAGGCGACCGGCAGCGTGTTCACCAACAAGTACTCCGAGGGCTACGCCGGCAAGCGCTACTACGAGGGGCAGCAGTGCGTGGACCCGCTCGAGCAGCTGGCCATCGCGCGCGCCAAGGCGCTGTTCGGCGCCGACCACGCCAACGTCCAGCCCTACTCCGGGTCGCCCGCCAACCTCGCCGTCTACTTCGCGCTCCTCAAGCCGGGCGACACGGTGATGGGCATGGCGCTGCCGCACGGCGGCCACCTCACGCACGGCTGGAACGTGTCGATCACCGGCGCCTACTTCCGCAGCGTGCAGTACGGCGTGCAGATCGACACCGGCCTCATCGACTACGGCCAGGTGCGCGAGCTGGCGGTGAAGGAGCGGCCGAAGCTGCTGATCGCCGGGGCGACGGCCTACCCGCGGATCATCGACTTCCAGGCGATGCGCGCGATCGCCGACGAGGTTGGCGCCACGCTGCTCGTGGACATGGCGCACATCTCGGGGCTGGTGGCCGGCGGCGCCCACCCGACTCCGGTCCCGCACGCGCACGTCGTCTCGACGACGACGCACAAGTCGCTGCGGGGGCCGCGCGGGGCGATGCTGCTCTGCAAGGAGGAGATGGCCAAGGCGATCGACAAGGCCGTCTTCCCGGGCCTCCAGGGCGGCCCGCACAACCACACCACGGCCGGCATCGCCGTGGCGCTGCGCGAGGCGGCCACCGACGAGTTCAAGGCCTACGCCCGCCAGATCGTGAAGAACGCGAAGGCGCTGGCCGAGGGGCTGGCCGGCTACGGCTTCAAGCTCGTCTCGGGCGGCACCGACACCCACCTGATCCTGATGGACGTGACGCCGCGGGGGATGACGGGGAAGGCCTACGCGAAGGCGCTCGACCGCGCCGGCCTCGAGTGCAACTACAACACCGTGCCCGGCGACCCGCGCAAGCCGTTCGACCCGAGCGGCCTCAGGCTCGGCACGCCCGCCTGCACGTCGCGCGGCATGAAGGAGCCCGAGATGGCGAAGATCGCCTCGTGGTTCAGCCGCGTGGCCGAGAACGTCGCCAACGAGGCCGAACTCGACAGGATCGCCGGCGAGGTGCGCGACCTGTGCGCCGGGTTCCCGTGCCCGGGGATCGCCCGCTGACAGGGGCCAGCTCACAGCGGAACACGATCCTGGACGCTTGCGGAGCAGCTGGCCGCGGACCGCAGCAGGGAGCCCGCGACCGGCAGGGCTGGCAGCGGATCTCCCGGTCCGCTGCCGGCTGGCCCTCGGCGTCCAGGGATCGTGATCCGCCGAGAGCTGTCCCGCGCCGACGGAGCCATGGTATAGTTCCGCTTTCTGCATGCATTGGCCGAGGCATTCCGCCTGCATCCGCGCGTTCACGCTCCTGTTCCTGCTCTGGATCGGCCTCGATGTCGGAGCGCACGGGTTCTTTGCGTCCGACCGCGCGTCGCTGGCCTCCGGGGCCGCCGCGTTCGTCGCCTGCACGGATGACGCGCCGGCCAGCCCTGGCGGCGCGGCCGACCACTGCTTCTGCCACAGCCTCTCGGTCGGCGCCGTAGCGCCGGCGCACGTCGCCGACCTGGCCGTCGCCGGGACGAGCGTCGCGCCGCTCGCCACGTTCGTCCCCCAGGCCGATCGGCATCCGCTCGACCTTCCGCCCAGATTCGCCGCCTAGCTCGTCCTTCACGGCTCGACAACAGGCTCAGTCCCCCGGAAGTCGGATTGCTATGCGGAGTCTCTGTATCGCCGTACTCGGCGCGATGCTCGGCGGGAGCGCGTACGCCCAGGCCCCCGACCTTCCCGCCACGCTGACGCTCGACCAGGCGCTTCGGATCGCCGAGGCGCGCAACCCGGCCGTGGTGCTGGCCCGGGCGCAGCTCGCGGCATCCCGGGCGGATGTCACCAGCGCGGGCAAGCGGCCCAACCCGGGCTTCTCGGTCAACCCCGACGGACTCTTCTCCGGGCGGGACATCCTGGAGACATCGGTGTCGATCGACCAGGAGTTCGAGACGGGCGGCCGCCGGCGGCGCCGCGTCCAGGAAGCGCGGTTCGCGCTGGACGGGGCCGAGGCCTCCGCGCGGAACGTGATGCGCCAGCTGCGGCTCGACGTGCAGCGGGCCTACATGCAGGTGGTCCTGGCCAAAGCCGACGTGGAGGTCACCCGCGAGACCCTGGCCGAGATCGACCAGGTGATCGCGATCAACCGGGCCCGCTACGAGCAGGGGGAGCTGTCCGGCGTGGAACTGCGCCGGCTGCAGGTGGAGCGGTTCCGGTTCGCCGACGACGCCTTCAGCTCCGAGCTGGCGCTCGAGAACGCCCGCAGCGCCCTGCTGGCCCTGCTGGACATCCGCCCGCTCGACCGGCCCTTCGACACCGCGGACGGCCTGACGCTCCCGGCGACCGGGTCGCCGCCAGGGATGGCCGAAGCCTCGCCGCTCGACCAGGCGCTCGCGAACCGCCCCGATCTGGCCGCCGCGCACCGGGAGGTCGATCGCGCCGGCGCCGGGCTCCGGCTGCAGCAGGCCCTCGCCAAGCCGAACATCCTCGCCGGCGCGGGCCTCTTCCGCGCCGGCGGCGGCAACGGCCTGCTGCTGTCGTTCGGCGTGCCGCTGCCGCTCTTCGACCGCAACGAGGGCGGCATCGCCCGCGGCGAGGCGGAGCGCGAGCAGGCCACCGCGCGCCAGGCGGCGACCGAGACCCAGGTGGCGCTCGACGTGCAGCAGGCGATCAACGCGGTGGGCGTCACCCGGCGGCGCGTGGCCTACGTCGAGGGCGACTTCCTGAAGAGCGCGCGCGAGGCGCGCGACATCGTCCTCGCGTCGTACCGCGCCGGCGCCGCCTCGCTCACCGACTATCTCGACGCGCAGCGGGTCCTGCGCGAGGCGCTGCGCACGCTGAACCGCGCGCGCTTCGACTACCGGGTCAGCCTGTTCGAATACGAAGCCGCCGTGGGAGCCCCGGCGCCAGCACAAGGAAAGGACCGGCCGTGAAGAACCAGTGGATCGTCCCGGCGCTTCTCGCGCTCGCGCTCGGCGGCGCGTGCAGCAGGACCGGTGCCGACGGGCCGGCCGCGGCGGCCCCCGCCGGGAAGCCGGCGGAGCAGGCGGCCGAGCCGAACTCGGTGCGGGTCGCTCCGGAGGTGCAGAAGAAGTGGGGCATCGACGTCGCGCCCCTGGCGCGAACCGAGCTGGTCGGCGCCATCACCGTGCCCGGGGCGCTCTCGCTGGACCCCCGGCACACCGCGGAGATCTCGTCGCTGCTCGACGGCCAGGTGACCTTCGTCGGCGCGCAGGTGGGTGACGCGGTCAGACGGAACCAGGTGCTGGTCAGGCTGCACGCGCCGGCGCTCGCGCAGGCGAAGACCGCCTACCTGCAGGCCGGGGCGAGGCTCGAGCTGGCGCGGCGCGAGATCGAGCGCGCCGACGCGCTGCTCAAGCAGGAGGCCATCGACCGGAAGGAGCACCTGCGCCGCCAGACCGAGCTGCAGAGCGCGTCGAGCGAGTTCGCCGCGGCCGAATCGAACCTCCACTCCTACGGCCTCGACCAGGCGACCGTGGACCAACTCCTGCGCCAGGCCCGGCGGCCCGACGCCGGCGGGGGCGCGATGGACGACCTGACGACCCCGTTCCTCTCGCTGACGAGCCCGATCGGGGGCCAGGTCATCGAGCAGGACGTCGTCGTGGGCCAGCACGTCGAGCCCCAGAAGACGCTGCTCACCGTGTCGGACCTCTCCACGCTCTGGGCGCTCCTCGACGCGCGCGAGGCCGACCTGCCGCACATCGCCCGGAACGGGGAGGTGCGGATCACCACGACGGTCTACCCCGGCCGCGAGTGGCGGGGCCGCGTCGATCACGTCGGGGACGTCGTCGACGAGAAGACCCGGACGGTGAAGGTGCGCGTCCTGGTCCGCAACGACGACCGCGCGCTCAAGCCGAACATGTACATCCAGGGCGAATTCCCGAACGCGCTCGCGTCGAGGAACGTGCTCGCCCTGCCCGAGGAGGCGATCCAGACGATCGGGGGCGAGCCCGTGGTGTTCGTGAAGGCGGCCGCCGACCGGTTCGTGGCTCGCCCGGTCGAGGTCGGCGAGAAGGTGGGGACGCGGCGGGTCGTCCTGAAGGGGCTCGAGGGCTCCGAGACGGTCGTGGTCGCGGGCGCCTTCAACCTCAAGGCGGAACTGTTGAAATCCACGCTGGCGGGCGAATAGCCGCGTCCTGACGAGAGGCACGAGGACATGCTCGAACGGTTGATGGCGCTCTCCCTTCGGAACCGGCTGGTGGTCGCCCTCGGGGTCGTCCTGATCCTGGGCGTCGGCGCGTACGCCGTGCGTTCCATCCCCATCGACGCCTTCCCCGACGTCACCAACATCCAGGTGGAAGTGGTCAGCTCGGCGCCGGGGATGTCGCCGCTCGAGATCGAGCAGTTCGTCACCTACCCGCTCGAGAACGGGATGCGGGGCCTGCCCGGCCTGGTGACGATGCGGTCGGTCACCAAGTACGGCCTCTCGGTCGTCACGCTCGTCTTCCGCGACGACGTGGACGTCTACTTCGCCCGCCAGCAGGTCCACGAGCGGGTGTCCGAGGTCGAGCGCTCGCTGCCGGAAGGGGTCGAGACGGAGATGGGCCCGATCGCGACGGCGATGGGCGAGATCTACCAGTACACGCTGCAGTCGGGCCGGCCGGACCCGTCGGGCGACGAGGTGGCGCGGCTCACCCGGCTGCGGACGATCCAGGACTGGATGGTCACGCCGCTCTTGAAGGGCGTGACGGGCGTCACCGAAGTGAACTCGTTCGGGGGCTACCTCCAGCAGTACCAGGTCGTCGTGGACCCGGACAAGCTGCTGAAGTACGACCTGTCGGTCGACGCGGTCGCCGACGCGATCCGGCGGAACAACTCGAACGTGGGCGGCAACGTCGCCTCCTACGCCTCCGAGCAGCACATCATCCGCGGCGTGGGCCTCATCCGCGACGAGGACGACATCCGCAAGATCGTGCTCGAGGCGGACCGGGGCACCCCGGTGACGATCCGCGACATCGGCGAGGTGCGCATCGGCCACGCGGTCCGCCAGGGCGCGGCGCAGATGAACGGGAACCGCGAGGTCGTCGGCGGGATCGTCATGATGCTGCGCGGCGAGAACAGCCGCGAGGTGGTCAGGAACATCGACGCCAAGGTCCGCGAGATCAACGCCGGGCACGTGCTCCCGGACGGGATCCGGATCGTGCCCTTCTACGAGCGGTCGGAGGTCGTCAACGACAGCACGCGCACCGTGCTCGAGGCCCTCGGCGAGGGGGCCGTGCTGGTCCTCGTGGTGCTGGCGATCTTCCTCTGGAGCGTGCGGGGCGCGCTCGTCGTGATCTTCGCCCTCCCGCTTTCGGCCCTGCTGACCTTCATCACGATGCGCTACACCGGGCTGAACGCGAACCTGATGTCGCTCGGCGGGCTGGCGATCTCGATCGGCATGGTCATCGACGCGACCATCATCCAGGTGGAGAACGTGCAGCGGCACCTCGCCATGGAGACCGGCGGCGAGACCAGGCTGGCGACCGTCCTCAAGGCCGCGGTGGAGGTGCGGAAGCCGAGCATCTTCGGGGAGCTCATCATCGCCCTGACGTTCGTGCCCATCGCGACGCTGCAGGGGATGGAAGGGAAGATGTTCTCGCCGCTGGCCTACACCGTGGCGCTGGCGCTCCTGTCGTCGCTCCTCCTCTCGATCTTCGTCATCCCGACCGTCTGCCTGGTCGCCCTGAAGTCGGTCCACAGGGAGAGCCCGGTCTTCGCCTTCGCCAGGCGCCTCTACCTGCCCATGCTCGGCTTCGCGCTGCGGCGGCGCCTCGTCGTGCTCCTGTGCGCCGCGGCGGCCCTGGTGGCGGCGGCGCTGCTCGTCCCGCACCTGGGCACCGAGTTCGTGCCCGTGATGGACGAGGGGGCGTTCGACATGGACGTCCAGTTGATCCCGGGCGTGTCGCTCGAGCAGGCGATGAAGACGGCCGGCGAGGTCGAGACGCGGCTGAAGCGCTTCCCCGAACTCGAGACGATCGTCTCCCGGACCGGCCAGACCGGCGTGGCCATCGAAGCGCGGGGCGTGGACAAGACCGGGTTCGTCGGCGCGCTGAAGCCGCGCGGCGAGTGGACGTCGGCGCGGACCCGCGAGGAGCTCACCGAGAAGATGCGGGAGTCGCTCTCCGACATCCCCGGCATGGTGTTCAGCTTCAGCCAGCCGATCCAGTGCCGCATCGACGAGCTGGTCGCCGGCACGCGGGCCCAGGTCCTCCTCAAGCTCTTCGGCGACGACACCGACGTCCTGCGGCGCAAGGCCGGCGAGATGGCCGCCGTCATCGGCGCCATCCGCGGGTCGGCCGACCTGGTGGTCGAGCGAATCGCGGGGCAGCCCTACCTGACCGTCACCGTGGACCGCGACAAGGTGGCGCGCTACGGCGTCAACACGGGCGACGTGCTCCGCGTGATCGAGGTCGCGGTGGCCGGCAAGCCGCTCTCGCGCGTCTACCAGCAGAACCGCGCGTTCGACATCGCGCTCCGCTTCCCGGAGGAGAAGCGGGAGACCGTCGAGGCGCTCGGCAGCCTGCTCATCGACGTGCCGGGGGGCTACCGGGTGCCGCTCGGCGAGCTGGCCGACCTCCGGTCGGTCGAGGGGCCGGCCCAGATCAGCCGCGAGAACGGCCAGCGGCTGATCGGGCTCGAGATGAACGTCGTGGGGCGCGACATCGGCGGCTACGTCAAGGAGGCGCGGGAGGAGATCGCGGCGAAGGTGCAGCTGCCGCCCGGGTACTACCTCGAGTGGGGCGGGCAGTTCGAGAACCAGCAGAAGGCGATGGCGCGGCTGGCGATCATCACGCCCGTCGTGATCGGCCTGATCTTCCTGCTGCTGCTCTTCACCTTCGACTCGGTTCGGCTGGCCGCGCTCGTGCTCGTCAACCTGCCGTTCGCGATGGTCGGGGGCGTGTTCGCGCTGTTCCTGTCGGGGTTGTACCTCTCGGTCCCGGCGTCGGTCGGGTTCATCGTCCTCTTCGGCGTCGCCGTGCTGAACGGCGTCGTGCTCGTCTCGTACATCTCGGACCTCCGGGACGGCGGGGCGAGCGTCGCGGACGCGGTCCGCGCGGGGTGCGAGGCGCGGCTCCGGCCGGTGCTGATGACCGCGAGCATCTCGATCCTGAGCCTCATCCCGATGGTGTTCGCGACCGGCCCCGGGTCCGAGGTGCAGCGCCCGCTGGCCGTCGTCGTCATCGGGGGACTGGCGACCTCGACCGCGCTGACGCTGCTCGTGCTCCCGACGCTGTACGAGTGGTTCGCGGGGAAGCCGGCGAAGGCGGCCTCCTGACGCCGCCGCCCGGGGCCCCCGGCCGTCGCGGCACCGGGGCGCCGGCAGTGTCCGCTATAATCGGGGGCGATGCCACGACCTGCCTGGCGGGCTCGCATCACCCTCTCGGCCGCGGCCTTCCCGGTCGCGCTGGCCGCCCTTGGCCTCGCGGGCGCCGCCGCCGCCGCCG
>JAJXZZ010000152.1 GCA_021779795.1 Acidobacteriota bacterium
GGAGGCGCAGAAGGCCGCGACGCAGTTCAACGGGCATTCCCTCGGCGGGCGGGCGCTGACGGTGAACGAGGCGAAGCCGAAGCCCGCGTACTCGGGCGGGTTCGGCGGCAACGGCGGCGGCGGCGGTGGCCGCGGCGGCCGGCGCGAGCCCCGCTGGTAGTGGACCGGCGCCCGGCGGACGGGCCATGGCGAGCGGGGGCGCCTCGGGTGCGCCCCCCCGCCGCCTCACATCCCGCACATCAGAGAGGTACGTTGTGAAGAGTCGCATTGGCGTGATCCTCATCGCGGTGGCCCTGGTCGCGGCCTGCAAGAAGGCCCCGGCCCAGGCCCAGAAGCCGGCCGGCAGCACCGCCACCCCGAACGCGGCGGCCGCCCCGGCGGCCGTCAAGCCCGTGCCGGCGCAGCTGCCGGAAGTCCTCGCGCGCGTCAACGGCGCCCCGATCGACCGCGGCGAGTTCGAGCGCGCCGTGCAGACCATCGAGGCGCAGGCCGGCGGACCGGTGCCCGCCGAGCGTCGCAACGAGATCTACCGCCAGCTGCTCGACCAGCTGGTCGCCCTCCAGTTGCTCTCGCAGGACGCGGTCGCCAACAAGATCGACGTGCCCCAGTCCGAGGTGGACAGCCGGGTCGCCCAGATCAGGAGCCAGTTCCCCAACGAGCAGGCGTTCACGGCGGCGCTCGCCGAGCGCCGGATGACGCCCGACGGGCTCAAGGCCGACATCCGGCGGCAGATGCTGGCCATGAAGCTGGTGGACACCCAGATCGCGCCGACCATCAAGGTCACCGACGCCGAGGTGCAGGACTTCTACGCCAAGAACCCGGACAAGTTCCAGGAGCCCGAGGCGGTCCACGTGGCGCACATCCTGATCCGCACGCCCGAGAATGCCGACGCCGCCGCCAAGAAGAAGGCGCGGGCCGAGGCCGAGGGCGTGCTGGCGCAGCTCAAGAAGGGGGCCGACTTCGCGACCCTCGCCAAGCAGCACTCGCAGGATCCGGGCAGCGCGGCCAACGGCGGCGACCTCGGGTTCGTGCCCCGCGGCCAGACCGTCCCGGCCTTCGAGCAGGCGGCCTTCGGCCTCAAGCCCGGCCAGCTGAGCGGCCTGGTGGAATCCCCCTACGGCTTCCACATCATCAAGATGATCGCCCACCGCGACGGGCGCAAGGTGCCGCTGCAGGAAGTCAAGGCGCAGGTCGAGCAGTACCTGAAGCAGCAGAAGATGCAGGAAGCGACGCAGGCCCTGGTCCAGCAGCTCAAGGCCAAGGCGAAGATCGAGATCCTGATCTGAGCGGCCCGGGCCGGCGCCGGCCGGCCCCGGCGGGATGAGACGACGAAGGGCGGGCCTCCCGGGGACCCGCCCTTTTCCTTTGTTCCTTTGCCCGCGCGGCGCCCGCGCCGGGCCTACAGCGGTTCGAACTGCGCGGTGAAGTGCCGGAGCATCTTCGGCGCCGACGCGATGCGGTAGCCCCGAAGCCGGTCCTTGGTCCGCGCCACCTCGATGACCCCCTCGGCCACGTAGTCGATGTGCGACTGCGTGTAGACGCGCCGCGGGATGGCCAGGCGGACCAGGTCCATCGCGCCCGGCGACTCGGTGCCGTCCGGGCGCAGCCCGAACATCACCGTGCCGATCTCGACGCCCCGGATCCCCGCCTCGACATAGAGCGCGTTGACGAGCGCGATGCCCGGGTACTGCAGCGGCGGGACGTGCGGCAGCAGCGCCCGCGCGTCCAGGTAGATCGCGTGGCCGCCCGAGGGCCGGATCGACGGCACGCCGGCCGCCGTCAGCTTGTCGCCCAGGTACTCCGTGGACCGGATCCGGTACCGCAGGTAGGGCTCCTCCACCACCTCCTCGAGGCCGCGCGCGATCGCCTCGAGATCGTACCCGGCCAGTCCCCCGTAGGTCGGGAACCCCTCGGTCAGGATCAGCAGGTTCCGCGCCGCCTCGGCCCACGCGTCGTCGTTCATCGCCAGGAAGCCGCCGATGTTGGCCAGCCCGTCCTTCTTGGCCGACATCGTGCAGCCGTCGGCCAGCGAGAACATCTCCTGCGCGATCGCCTTGGGCGTCCGGCCCGACTGGCCCGCCTCCCGCAGCTTGACGAAGTACGCGTTCTCGGCGAAGCGGCACGCGTCGAGGAACAGCGGCTTCCGGTACCGGTCGCACAGCGCCCGGACGCCGCGCAGGTTCTCGAGCGACACCGGCTGCCCGCCGCCCGAGTTGTTGGTGATCGTGACCATCACCAGCGGGATCCGGTCGCCGTCCGCCTCGAGCGTGCGCTCGAGCGCCGCCAGGTCCACGTTCCCCTTGAACGGGTGGACCAGGGCCGGCACGCGCCCCTCGGGGATGACCAGGTCGCGCGCCTCGCACGCCTCGACCTCGATGTTGGCGCGCGTGGGCTCGAAGTGGTTGTTGTTCGGGACGACCAGGCCCGGCCGGAGGATCGTGTGGAACAGGATCCGCTCGGCCGCGCGCCCCTGGTGCGTCGGGATGATGTGCCGGAACCCGGTGAGGTCCCGGACCACCGACTCGAACCGGTAGAACGACCGGCTCCCCGCGTACGACTCGTCGCCCTGCATGAGGGCGCCCCACTGCGCGGCCGACATGGCGCCGGTGCCCGAGTCGGTCAGCAGGTCGATCAGCACGTCCTCGGCGCGCAGCCGGAAGACGTTGTAGCCCGCCTCGCGCAGCGCCGCCTCGCGGTCCTCCCGCCGCGTGAACTTGACCGACTCGACCGACTTGATGCGGAACGGCTCGATGATCGTGCGAAAGTTCATACGCCTCAGGCCTGCTCCCTTCTCCCCTTCCGCCGCTCGTCGATGCGCCCCCAGGCCAGCGCCGCCCCGAAGATGACGACGATGACGCCGAGGCCGAGCCACTCGGGGATCTCCCACGACACGATGCCCACCTGGTGGAGGTACTCGACGAGCAGCCGGACGCCGACCCACGCGATGATGACGAACGCCCCGTCCACCAGCACGGGGTACCGCTCGACGACCGACAGCAGCTGCCCGATCACCAGCCGCATCGCGACGATGCCCAGGATGCCGCCCGAGATCACGACCCACACCTTCGGCGACATCGCCACGGCCACCACGATCGAGTCCACGGCGAACACGATGTCGGTCAGCTCCACCTTCACGACCGTCGCCCAGAACGGCGACAGGCCCAGCCACGACCTGGCCGGGCGCACCGACCGCCGGTCCTCGGACTCGCGCTCGCCGAAGAAGTGCCGGAACGGCAGGTAGAGCAGGTAGAGGGCCCCGGCCAGCTTCACCAGGCTGAGGCCGATCAGGTAGAGGCCGAACACCAGCGCCACCGTCCGGAACGCGAACGCGCCCACGATCCCGTACCGCAGCGCCTTCTTCTGCAGCGGCTTGGGCAGCCCGAGGACCAGCACCGCCAGCACCATCGCGTTGTCGGCGCTGAGCAGTCCCTCGAGGAGCACGAGCAGGAGGACGATCAGCAGGTCTGATCCGTGGATCGGCACACGCCCCGTTCACCGCGGCGCCACCATGCCGCGGACTCCCATTCTACCTCGGGGAGGCGCCGTCCCGCCGGCGCGCCGCGCGCCCCGCGGCGCGGACATTGACATGCACCGTATCAATGCCTATATTCGTCGTATAGCAGATTCAGGCGGGCCCCATGAGGACGACGACCGAGTTCTACTTCATCAGCACCGCCGCGCGCCTGCTCGGCATGCACCCCCAGACGCTCCGCAAGTACGAGCGGCTCGGCTTCGTGCGGCCGACGCGGACGGTCGGCAGCATGCGCGTCTACTCAGGGGACGAGCTCGAGCGCCTCAGGCTGATCAAGCACCTGGTCGACGAACTGGGCGTCAACCTGGCCGGCGTCGAGCGCCTGCTGTCGGTCGCCGACTCGGTCGAGCGGATGCGAAAGCTCGGCGCCGCGGCCCAGGCCCGCGCCGACTCCCGGCGCCGGCTCGAACGCGAGATCGACCGGCTCTGCGAGATCGTCGGCCTCGCCCGCGGGGGCGAGAAAGGCTGAGGGCATGGAATTCAAGGACTACTACCAGACGCTCGGCCTCCCGAAGACCGCCACGGGCAAGGAGATCAAGCAGGCGTTCCGCAAGCTCGCCCGCAAGTACCACCCCGACGTCAACCCGGGCGACAAGACGGCCGAGTCCCGCTTCAAGGAGATCAACGAGGCCTACGAGGTGCTGGCCGATCCCGAGAAGCGGCGGAAGTACGACGAGCTCGGCGCCAACTGGCGGCAGTACGAACAGGCGCAGCAGGCCGGGCAGTCGCCCTTCGGCGACATCCGGTGGTCGACGGGCGGGCCCGCGTCGGGCGGGTTCCGGGCGGTCGACGAGGAGCAGCTGCGCAGCATGTTCGGCGACGCCAACCCGTTCTCCGACTTCTTCCAGGCCTTCTTCGGCGGCGCGCAGTCGACCGAACGCCGGGGCCGGAGCCCCCGCGGGGCGCGGGCGCGCGCCGGGCGCGACGTCGAGAACGAGATCGAGCTGTCGCTCGAGGACGCGATGCACGGCGCCACCCGGCGGCTGGCGATCAAGCAGGAGGGGCACGCCCGCACGGTGGACGTGCGGATCCCGGCGGGCGTCGGCGACGGGTCGCGCGTCCGGGTGCCGGGCGAAGGGGAACACGGCGCCGCCGGCGGCCGCCCCGGCGACCTCTACCTGCGCGTGCGCCTGGCGCCGCATCCCCGGTTCGAGCGGCGGGGCCGCGACCTGCACACGCAGGTGCGCGTGCCGGTGACCACGGCGGTGCTCGGCGGCGAGGCCGAGGTCGAGACGCTCGGCGGGCGCCCGCTCCGGCTCCGCGTGCCGGCGCTGACGCAGAACGGGCAGGTGTTCCGCCTGAAGGGGCACGGCATGCCGGCGCTCGGCAAGCCGAACGAGCGCGGCGACCTGTACGCCGCGGTCGTCGTCGAGATGCCGCGCCGCCTGACGCCCGAGCAGCGGCGGCACTACGAGGAACTGGCAAAGCTCGCGTAACGGATACCGGCTATGGACCTGAACGCATTCACGGAGAAGGCGCAGCAGGCGCTGATCGGATCGCAGCAGCTGGCCCAGCAGATGAGCCACGCGCAGGTGGACCCCGGGCACCTGCTGGTCGCCCTCGTCGAACAACCCGAGGGGGTCGTGCCCGAGGTGCTCCGCAAGCTCGGGGTCGAGCCCCGGCGGCTGGCCGACTCGGCCCGCGCCGCCCTCGCCCGCCGGCCCCAGGTGCAGGGCGCGGCCGCGCCGGCCCTGTCCCCGCGCCTCGCCGCAATCGTCGAGGACGCGCAGGCCCAGGCGCGGCGGATGAAGGACGAGTTCGTCAGCACCGAGCACCTGCTGCTCGGCCTGGCGGCCGAGGGGGCCCGCGACGAGGCGGCCCGCCTGCTCCACGAGCAGCAGGTGTCGCCGGACCGCGTGCTCGAGGCGCTCGCCTCGGTCCGGGGCAGCCAGCGGGTCACCGACCAGAACCCCGAGGGCAAGTACCAGGCGCTCGAGCGCTACGGCCGCGACCTCACCGAACTGGCCCGCCAGGACAAGCTCGACCCGGTCATCGGCCGCGACGAGGAGATCCGCCGCGTCATCCAGGTGCTCTCGCGGCGGACGAAGAACAACCCGGTGCTCATCGGCGAGCCCGGCGTCGGCAAGACGGCGGTCGTCGAGGGGCTGGCCCGGCGGATTGTGCGCGGCGACGTGCCCGAGGGGCTGCGCCACAAGCGGATCGTCGCGCTCGACCTCGGCGCGCTCGTCGCCGGCGCCAAGTACCGCGGCGAGTTCGAGGAGCGGCTCAAGGCGGTCCTCAAGGAGATCGCCGACTCGGCCGGCCAGGTCATCCTGTTCATCGACGAGCTGCACACGGTGGTCGGCGCCGGGGCCGCCGAGGGGTCGATCGACGCCTCGAACATGCTCAAGCCGATGCTGGCCCGCGGCGAGCTGCACACGATCGGCGCGACGACGCTCGACGAGTACCGGAAGTACATCGAGAAGGACGCCGCGCTCGAGCGCCGGTTCCAGCCGGTGCTGGTCGGCGAGCCGGGCGTCGAGGACACGATCAGCATCCTGCGCGGCCTGGCCAAGCGCTACGAGATCCACCACGGCGTGCGGTTCAAGGACTCGGCGCTGGTGGCGGCGGCGGTCCTGTCGCAGCGCTACATCGCCGACCGCTTCCTGCCCGACAAGGCGATCGATCTCGTCGACGAGGCGGCCTCGAAGCTCCGCATGGAGATCGACTCGATGCCGGTCGAGCTCGACGAGGTGGAGCGCCGGATCACGCAGCTCGAGGTCGAGGCGACCAACCTGCGCAAGGAGAAGGACCAGGCCTCGAAGGAGCGGCTCTCGCGCCTCGAGAAGGAGCTGGCCGACCTCAAGGAGGAGCGCGCGCGGCTCGCCAGCCACTGGCAGCAGGAGAAGGCCGCGATCCAGGCCGCCCGCACGCTCAAGCAGGAGCAGGAGCAGCTCGGGCACGCCGTCGACGCCGCCGAGCGCGCGGGCGACTACGCGAAGGCGTCCGAGCTGAAGTACGGGCGGATCCCGCAGGTCGACCGCGAGATCCGGGACGCGGAGGCCCGGCTGGCGGACCTGCAGCGCGACCAGCGGATGCTCAAGGAGGAAGTGGACGAGGAGGACATCGCCGAAGTGGTCGGCAAGTGGACCGGCATCCCGGTGAGCCGGCTGATGGAGGGCGAGGTCCAGAAACTCGTGCACATGGAGGAGCGGCTCCACGCCCGCGTCGTCGGGCAGGACCCGGCGATCACCGCCGTGGCCAACGCCATCCGGCGCGCGCGGGCGGGCCTGCAGGATCCCAACCGCCCGCTCGGCAGCTTCGTCTTCCTCGGGCCGACCGGCGTCGGGAAGACCGAGCTGGCGCGGGCGCTGGCCGAGTTCCTGTTCGACTCGGACCAGGCGATGATCCGGATCGACATGTCGGAGTACCAGGAGAAGCACACGGTGTCGCGCCTCATCGGCGCGCCGCCAGGCTACGTGGGGTACGAGGAGGCCGGGCAGCTGACCGAGGCCGTCCGCCGCCGGCCGTACGCCGTGGTGCTGTTCGACGAGATCGAGAAGGCGCACCCCGAGGTGCTGAACGTGCTGCTGCAGCTGCTCGACGACGGGCGGCTGACCGACGGCAAGGGGCGGACGGTGGACTTCAAGAACACCGTCGTCATCATGACGTCGAACCTGGGCAGCCAGTTCATCGCCGAGCGGGCCGCGCGCGAGGCCGGCGACCTCGACGAGGGCACGCGCCGCCTGGTGCTCGACGCGCTCCGGGCGCACTTCCCGCCCGAGTTCCTCAACCGGATCGACGACGTGATCGTGTTCCACCCGCTCACCCGCGAGCACCTCGCGCAGATCGTGGACATCCAGCTGCGCGGGCTGCTGGCGCGGCTCGAGGCGCGCAAGATCCACGTGCGGCTGACCGACCGCGCGAAAGCGCAGCTGGTGGCCGAGGGGTACGACCCGACCTACGGCGCACGGCCGCTCAAGCGGACGCTGCAGCGCCGGCTGCTCGACCCGCTGGCCCTGCAGGTGCTGCAGGGCCGGTTCGGCGAGGGCGACGCCGTCGTGGC
>JAJXZZ010000153.1 GCA_021779795.1 Acidobacteriota bacterium
CTCGGCCGGCTCGTCCTCCGCCCCGTCCACGTCGGTCCAGGCCGCGCCGTTGACGACCACGTCGGGCCGCAGCCGCGCCACCAGGTCCGTGACGGCCCGGCGATCGCGCACGTCGAGGTCGCCGCGCGCGGCCGCCGTCACGTCGGCCCACCCGGAGCAGCCCCGGGCCAGGGCCGACCCGAGGCGCCCGGCCGCGCCGACGACCAGGATCTTCATCTCACGCGGCCCGCTTCCCGGTGAACTCCCGCATCCGCCCGTCGTCGAACACGCCTTCCCAGCGCGCGACCACCGCCGTCGCGATGCAGTTTCCCATGACGTTCACCGCCGTGCGCCCCATGTCCATGATCTGGTCGATCGCCAGGAGGATGGCCGCGCCCTCGAGCGGGAGCTTGAACTGGCCCAGCGTGGCCGTCAGGACGACCAGCGCCGCGCGCGGCACGCCGGCCACGCCCTTGCTGGTCAGCATCAGCGTCAGCATCATGAAGATCTGCTGGCCGATCGTCATCTCGACGCCGAACAGCTGCGCCACGAACACGCTGGCGAGCGACAGGTAGAGCGTCGTGCCGTCGAGGTTGAAACTGTACCCGGTCGGAAGGACCAGGCCGACGATGTTCTTCGGGCACCCGAACCGCTCCATCACCTCGAGCGCCTTGGGCAGCGCCGCCTCGCTGCTCGCCGTGGTGAAGGCGATCAGGAACGGCTCGCGGACCGCCTTGACGAACTGCCAGAACGGCACCCGGATGAGCAGCGACACCGCGCCGAGCACCACGACGGCGAAGACCAGGAGGCTGCCGTACATGAGCAGCACCAGCTTGCCGAGCGTGAGCAGGATGGCCACGCCCATCTTGCCCACCGTCGCCGCGATGGCCGCCATCACGCCCAGCGGCGCGAACAGCATCACGTAGCCGGTGAACTTGAACATCGCCTGCGCCGTGCTCTCCAGCAGGTCGATGATCGGCTGCCCCCTCTTGCCGATCGCCGCCACCGCGATGCCGAAGAAGATCGAGAAGACGACGAGCTGGAGGATCTCCCCCTCGGCCATCGCCTGCACGACCGACGTCGGAAACAGGTGCGTCAGCAGCTCCCAGCCGCCGAGCGGCTTCTTGCTCGCCAGGTCCGCGATGCCCTGGGTCGCCGCCACCTGCACGCCCACGCCCGGCTTGAAGACGTTGACGGCGCCCAGGCCGAGGAACAGGGCGATCGTCGTCGCGACCTCGAAGTAGATGAGCGCCTTGAGGCCGATCCGCCCCATCGCCTTCAGGTCGCCCGTGCCGGCGATGCCGACCACGAGCGTCGAGAACAGCAGCGGGGCGATGATCATCTTGATCATCCGGAGGAACGTGTCGGCAATCGGCTTGATGCTCTCGGCGGCGCCCGTCACGTGCACGCCGTTGACGTCGGACGACGGCCACAGGTACCCGATGACGATGCCGGCCACGAGGCCGATGAAGATCTGTGTCGTGACGCTCGGCATCCGTGAACGCCGGGGCGCCGCGGCCGGTGCGACGTCGAGAGGTGTGATGGCCATGATGTCTCAATCCGAACCGGTGCCCGCCCGCACAGGGGCGCCCGTTCAACCGACGATCTGCGCGATCGATTCGACAACGTAACGCTGCTGGTCTTCCGTCAGCTCACCGTAGATGGGCAGGGCCAGCGTGCGCGCGGCGGCGTCCTCGGCCGCCGGGAACTCCCCCTTCCGGTACCCGAGCCCGGCAAAACACTCCTGCAGGTGGAACGGGACCGGGTAGTAAATCTCGCAGCCCACCCGCCGGGCGTCGAGCCCGGCCTTCACGCGGTCCCGCTCGTCGAGGCGAATCACGAACTGGTTGTAGATGTGGTACAGCCCTTCCGGCTCGACCGGCAGCTCGACCAGGCCGCGGACGACGAGCGATCCGAGCAACTCGCGGTACCGGTCCGCGTTGCGGCGGCGCGCCTCGGTCCACGCCGCCAGGTGCGGCAGCTTGACGCGCAGCACCGCCGCCTGGATCGCGTCCAGCCTGAAGTTGCCGCCGACCGACGTGTGGAAGTACCGGCGCTCGGCCCCGTGGTTGCGCAGCAGCCGGATCCGGTTCGCCAGCGCCGCGTCGCTCGTCGTCACGAGGCCGCCGTCGCCGAACGCCCCGAGGTTCTTGCTCGGGAAGAACGAGAAGCAGCCGACCGCGCCGAGGCCGCCGACCGCCCGCCCGTGATAGCGGGCGCCGATGGCCTGCGCCGCGTCCTCGACGACCGGGACGCCGGCGCGCGACGCCGCCTCGAGGATCGGCGCCATCTCGGCGCTGCACCCGTAGAGGTGGACGGGCACGATCGCCCGGGTCCGCGGCGTGATGGCGGCGGCCGCCGCCGCCGGGTCGATGTTGCAGGTGACCGGGTCGATGTCCGCCAGCACCGGCCGCGCCCCCAGGCGCGCGATGCAGCCGGCGGTCGCGAAGAAGGAATAGGTCGTCGTGACGACCTCGTCGCCCGGGCCGATGCCGAGGGCCATCATCGCCGCCAGCAGCGCGTCGGTCCCCGACGACACGCCCACCGCGGCGCCGACGCCCAGCATGACCGCCAGCTCGCCCTCGAGCGCCTCGACCTCCGGCCCCCCGATGAAGCGCTGGCTGTCGCACACCCGCGTGACGGCGGCCAGCACGTCCCCGCGGATCGGCCCGTATTGCGCCTGCAGGTCGAGCAGCGGAACCGACGCGACCTCGGACATGAACGGCGGTCCTCCGGGGAGCCGTGGGTGCGACGGCCGACGCTCGTCGGCCGGGATTGCGGCGTTCAGCGGCACGAGAGGGGTGCGCAGGTCGGGGACCCTGCTCGGCAGACTCGAAGCCGCCCCATGGTACATCGGCGGCGCGCTTGCGCCAACCGCTCCCGCCACCCGGCGCCGGCGCGGTTCGCCTGGCCGAGGCCGGGGCGGCCGCCGGCCGGTTCGAGTGTAGCCCACGAATGCTGGATCCCGATTACCAAAACGTAATCGGCCAGCGGACGGCCCGGCCTCGCACTTGAGCGCCAGGGACGAAATGCGCCGGGAATCGCCGGTTTCAGGCCGCATTTCGCCAGCCGGCGGCCTGGCACCCTCCTTGCGCCTGCACCGGGTGTGTCGATCCATCTGACCCGCTCCGCCGCCCGCCTGGTTGCCCGGATGATTGGCCTGGCCACCGCGTTCCTCCTGGTCTCGTCGGCCGCCCGCGCGGGCACCGCCACGCTCAGCTGGAACCCGAATCCCGAGAGCAACATCACCGGCTACGTCGTGCTCTACGGCACGCAGCCGGGCGTCCACCCGTTCAGCCAGCCGGTCGGCAACGTGACGTCGGCGACGCTGACCAACCTGGCGGCGGGCCAGACCTATTACTTCGTCGTCCAGGCGGTCAACGCCGCCGGCCTGGCCGGCCCGGTTTCCCAGGAAGTCAGCGCGACGATCGACCAGGCGTCGCCATCGGGCGAGACGATGGACGCGTGGAAGGCGCGCTTCGGCGTGGCCGACATGGCGGCCGACCCCGACGGCGACGGCGTCAGCAACATGGACGAGTTCCTCGACGGCACGGACCCGCGCATCCCGAACACGTGGACGCTGACCGACGGCGCCACGGGGGGATTCCGGACGCGCCTGGCCGTCGCCAACCCGGGCACCGACACCGCCGAGATCACCATCACGTTCCTGCCGCAGGGCGGAACGCCGATCGTCCAGCACTACTCGATTCCCGGCCGCAGCCGGCAGACCGTGGTCGTCAACGACATCGAGGGCCTCCAGAACACGTCCTTCTCGGCCAGGGTCACGACCGCGCGCGGCGGCGTGCTCGTCGAGCGCACGATGACCTGGGGCGGCGGCGAGCAGATGGACTCGGCGAGCACGAGCAAGGCGGTCGCCAGCCCGCAGACGACGTGGTACTTCGCCGAAGGCGACTCGGCGATGTTCGACACCTACCTCGTGCTCACCAATTCGGGGGAGGCCGACGCGAACGCGGCCGTGACGTTCATGCTGACCAACGGGCAGACGGTCACGGCCCAGTACGCCGTGCCGGCGGGCGGCCGGCAGTCGATCTACGCCAACGACGTCAGCGGCGTCGGGAAGACGTCGTTCGGGATCGTGGTCCAGGCCACGGCCCCGATCACCGCCGAGCGCGCGATGTATTTCAGCACGGCGACGACCGCGTGGAAGGGCGGCCTCGAGTCAGCCGGCGTGTCCGCCCCCTCGACGCAGTGGTACCTGGCCGAGGGGCAGACCGGCCAGACGTTCTCGGAGTACCTGGCGCTGGCCAACCCCAACGCGGCGGCGGCGCTGGCCACCGTCCGCTACCTGACGCCGGCAGGCGCCACCATCGCCCGCACCTACCAGCTCGCGCCGACCAGCCGCGCGACCGTCAACGTCAACGAGGTGGCCGGCCTGGAGGACACCGAGGTGGCGGCGGCCATCGACTCGACGCTGCCGATCGTGGCCGAGCGCTCGATGTTCTGGCCGGGACAGCCGGGGCAGTGGTACGAGGGCCACAACTCGGCGGCCATGCAGCGGCTCGGCCTCGAGTGGGCGTTCTCGGAGGGCGAGACCGGGGGGGCGCACAATGCGATCAGCCGATTCCTGATGGTCAACCCCGGGACGACGGATGCCGCGGTCACGCTGACGCTGCTGCGCGCCAACGGCCTGGATCCGGTGGCCGTCCGGGCGACGGTGAAGGCCGGCTCGCGGCTGTCGCTCGACTCCACCGAGTTCCCGCTGCTGTCGGGCGAGCAGTTCGGCACGGTCGTCGAGTCGACCAACGGCGTGCCGATCGCGGTCGAGCGGTCGCTCTACTGGGACGGCGAGGGGAAGGTCCTGATCGCGGGGACCAACGAGAGCGGCACCCTGATCCGCAAGGCGGAGGCGGCGGCGGCGAAGACCGCGCCGGCGGGCGCTCCGCGCAGGGACGGCACGAAGATCCAGTCGAAGTAGCCGGCGGCCGGCGGCGCGGGCTGTTAGCGCTGCCGCTCCTTGATGGCGGCGCGAGTCTCGCGATCGACCTCGCGCCGCTTGATCGTCTCGCGCCGGTCGTATTCCTTCTTCCCCTTCGCCAGCCCGAGCGCCAGCTTGACGCGCCCGTTCTTGAAGTACATCCGGAGCGGCACGAGCGTCATGCCCCGCTCGGTCGTCTTGCCCACCAGCTTCCGGATCTCCTGGCGGTGCAGCAGCAGTTTCCGCCGGCGCAGCGGCTCGTGGTCCGAGTAGCCGCGGTGGCTGTAGGGGCTGATGTGGACGTTGAGGACGAACACCTCGCCGCCGTCGACGCGGCCGTAGCTGTCGCGCAGGTTGACGCGGCCCTCGCGGATGGCCTTCACCTCGGTGCCGAGCAGCGCCACGCCGGCCTCGAACGTCTCGAGGATCTCGTAGTCGTGGAACGCCTTCCGGTTCTCGGCGACGTTCTTCTCGGCCTTCCGGCGCTCGGTCTTGTCGGCCATGTCGGTCCCGCCCCGCTCACGCGCGCCGGCTGGCCGCCAGCCGGGCCGCCAGCCTGACGGCCTCGATGAGGCTGCCCGGGTCGGCGACGCCGCGCCCGGCGATGTCGAACGCCGTCCCGTGATCGACCGACGTCCGGATGATGGGCAGCCCCAGCGTGACGTTCACCGCCGCGCCGAAGGCGACCAGCTTGATCGGCACCAGGCCCTGGTCGTGGTAGCAGGCGATGACGGCGTCGAACTCGCCGCGGACGGCGCGGACGAACAGCGTGTCGGCCGGGAACGGCCCGCTCACGTCGATCCCCTCGGCGCGGCACGCCGCCACGGCGGGCCGCAGGACCAGGTCGTCCTCGGAGCCGATCACGCCGTGCTCGCCGGCGTGCGGGTTCAGGCCCGCCAGCGCGAGGCGCGGGTTCGGGAACCCGAAGCGCGGGAGCTCGGCTGACGCCAGGCGGAGGAGAGCGGTCACGTGGTCGAACGTCAGCAGGCGCGGCACCTCGGCGAGCGGCACGTGGACGCTCGCCAGCACGACGCGGAGCGGCCGCGAGTAGAACATCATCGCGACGCGCGGCGCCCCGGTCAGGTGGGCGAGCAGGTCGGTGTGGCCGCGCCACGGCAGGCCGGCCAGGGCCCAGGCCTGCTTGTTGATCGGCGCGGTCGCCAGCGCCGCCACGCGCCCGGCCCGCGCGTCCTCGACGGCGCGCACGAGGGCGTCGTAGGCGGCCCGGCCCGCCTCGGCCGACAGCGCGCCCGGCGCGAACCGCGCGCCGGCGGGCGGCCCGTAGACGACCGGCTCGCACTCGGCGGCGACGCGGAAGTCGGCCAGCGCCTTCTCGACCAGCTCGGGGCCGATGCCGGACGGGTCGCCGACGGTGATCGCGACGCGGGGAAGCTGCGGCATGTGGGTTCGGCGGTTACCGGGGTCCGGCGCCCGGGGCCTCCGGGGTCTCGTCGCGGGCGCCGGTCTTCCGGGGCAGCTTGCCCTCGGGCAGCTCGTAGCGCAGGCAGCACTTGAGCCGGCCGCACAGCCCCGACAGCTTCGACGGGTTGAGGCTGAGGTCCTGCTGTTTGGCCATCTTGATCGACACCGGCTCGAACGACTGCAGCCAGGAGCCGCAGCACAGCGGGCGGCCGCACGATCCGTAGCCGCCCATCATCCGCGCCTCGTCGCGCACGCCGATCTGGCGCATCTCGATGCGCGTCCGGAACTCGGCGGCCAGCTCGCGCACCAGGTCCCGGAAGTCCACGCGCCCCTCGGCGGTGAAGTAGAAGACCAGCCGCGACCCGTCGTAGAGCTGCTCGACGCGGGTGAGCTTCATCGCCAGGCCGCGCTCGCGGAGCTTCAGCAGGCCCACGCGGTACGCCTCGCGCTCCCGCGCCTGCTGACGCCGGCGGACGGCGCAGTCGTCCTCGGCGGCCACGCGCAAGACCCGCCCGCACCCGCAGGGGGTCGGCCGCGCCTCGTCCTGGCCGGCGGGCGCGGGCCGGACCGCCTCGACGCGGCCGAACGCCAGGCCGGTCTCGGTCTCGACGACCACCGGCGTGCCGGGCCGGAGCGGCTTCCGCACCAGGGCGCCCGCCACCGCGCAGGGCTGCGGCCGGCTGCTGCAGCCGAGCGTCACGAGCACGATCGCGTCGTCCTGTTGCGGTTCCATCGGAAACGAACCTCTCCGTCCAGAATACTCCGCCTTCAGGCTGTCGGCTTCAGGCTTCGGGCCGGATCGCGTGACCGCGGACCGTGTGGCACGGCCTGTAGCCAAAGGCCTGAAGTCCGAGGCCCGCGATCTTTCACAGGTGCACGGCCAGCCACGCGGCCACGATCTTCGGGCTCGCGTTGCGCCCGAGCGCCGCGATCGCCCGATCGACCGCCTCGTAGCCCCGCACGGCCCGGTCGCCGCCAAACGGTCCCGCCAGGCGCTCGAGGTCGGCGGACAGGTCCTCGTTGGCCATCGGCCCGCCCTGCCCGCCCTGCGCCGCGAGCGCCACGTCGCGCAGCAGGGATCCGAGCATGGTCAGGCGCGAGGCCAGCGCGGCGCGCTCCCCCGACGAGGACGACTTGCCGGGCAGCAGCGCGGCGGCGGCCTGCAGCCGCGCGCGCGGCGTGGCCCCC
>JAJXZZ010000154.1 GCA_021779795.1 Acidobacteriota bacterium
ATCTCGCCGGCCCGTTCG
The DNA here is from genome assembly GCA_021779795.1 of Acidobacteriota bacterium. Taxonomy (GTDB): domain Bacteria; phylum Acidobacteriota; class Vicinamibacteria; order Vicinamibacterales; family Fen-181; genus FEN-299. Next base: position 19 of record JAJXZZ010000154.1, read on the forward strand.
TCAAGCCCGCCGCCGACAGCGCCGGTCAGTCGGCGAAGCCCCCGGTGCTCCCCTGGAACCCGTTCGCGGCCTGCTTCAGCACCCACTTGATCGCCCGGCTGGGCTTGTAGCAGTAGGCGAGATTGTGGTTGAGCGTCGAGAAGCAGTGCTTCTGGCAGGTCACCTTCATCTCGTCGAGGTCCTTGACGGCGAACTTCGGGTGGCCGACGACGCCCCAGTCCTCGGTCGCCGAGTAGAACGGGAAGCAGGGGGCCAGCGTGCCGTCGGTGCGGATGACGATGGAGTTCTGGCCGGCGCGGCAGTCCCAGGCCTCGACCTGGTCCCGCATGAACGCCTTCATCTCGTTGAGCCGGGCCAGGGAATTCACCATCTTGTACCCGGACCGGTACTTCTCGACCAGCCAGTCCACCACGGCGTCAACCGCCGGCCAGTCCTCCTGCCGGATGTGCGTCCGGTTGAGCGTCGCGTGCTGGAAGTGCTCCTGCTCCAGGTAGGGCGCCTCGTTGATGTGATAGTCGGTCGCGATGCCGTTGTCGTGCGCGATCTCGGTCAGCTGCTTCACGTCGTCGAGGTTGATGCGCGTGATGTTGATGTTGAAGAAGACCGAAAAATCGTAGACGTACTGTTTCTTGATCAGGTAGTCGAAATACGGCCGGATCGGCTGCAGCGCCTTCGGCAGTTCCTTCTGCTCCTCCACGACGTCCACGGCCAGGTTGACCGTGGCCACGCCCGCGTCGCCCAGCCGGTCGATCACCTCGGGCCGCATGAGCCGCCCGTTGGTCGGCACGTAGACCCAGAATCCCTTCTTCGCGGCGTAGTAGACCACCTTGTGGACGAAGGCGGGCCGGAGCAGCACCTCCCCGCCCATGAGCGCGAGCACCCGGCACCCGGTGTCCTCGAGCCAGTCGATCGCCCGGCGCGCCGTGTCCTCGCTCATGCCCTTGATGCGGTTGTCGAACGAGTAGCAGTAGTGGCAGTCGAGGTTGCACTTCCACTCGGTGAACAGGTAGGCGATGATCGGGTGGAACGGCCCCGGCAGGACCTGCGACTTCACGTACGGGTACAGCCACCCCCGAAAAGCCCTGAGCACGGTTTCGCGCCCCACGCGCGTGCGGTAGTTCTGCCCCGGCTGCGGCACGTATTCCTTCGGGGGCTCCACGTCGCCGAGTTTGTCGGGAAACTGCGGGAAGACGGGGTCCGGCAGCGTGAGCGGCGCATCGGTCACGACGAACTGCCGGCGTGACGCGCTGGCCTGCAGCCGCGCGCGAACCGGGTCGCTGATGTGATTGCGGTCGCCTTCGGCGTCGCCGGGGGCCGGGGCATAGGGCGCAACAGGCATGGCACCTCCTATGGAGCGTTTCAATAGCCGGCGGTGCGCCGGCGGCAAGAAACTAAGCCACTCCTGGCACGAGCAAGGCGGGGGAGCCTCCGCGGGCGGCCGCGGCAGCCTCTTCCGCAGATTCTAGCATTCCGGTCAGGTGCCGGGATAGGTCAACAGATTCGCGGGCGGGCGCTCCGGTGACACGGCCCTCAGGCCAGGGGGCCGACCCGGTTGAGCCACAGGACGGGCTCCCCCGCCGCCCTGGAGTCGCCCAGGTCGATCTCGAACTCGGCGGCCCAGTCGTTCTCCATCTCGGGGTCGACGAGCATCTGCTGGACGCGCCACTTGCGCCCGTCGGGCGAGGGGGTCACGTAGGTGTGCCGCAGGTTCCTCGCCTCGGGGTCGAGGCGCAGGCGCCCGTGCCCGGCGCGGTAGTCCGCGAACGCCTGCGCCAGGCGGTCGGCCGTCCAGTCCGCCCGGTTCTCGTCCTCCAGGCCGTCGAGGGCGGCCATCGCCGCCGCCGGGTCGCCGGTGGACCAGGCGCGCAGGAACGAGAAGACGCGCGTGCGGATGGCGGCCGTGAACGCCTTCGCGTCGCGCGTGACGTCGGCGTCGGCCGCGACGCCTCCCGGCGGCCGCATCTCGGCCGCCCCGCCGGCCGCCGCCTCGCGGGCGAACGGCTGGTACCCGGGGTCCCGCATCCGCTCCCACTCGTCGGCCAGGCTCGAGTCCACCTGCCGCAGCAGCGTCCTCAGGTACCACTCCATCTCGAACACGTCGCCGGTCTTGGCGCCGTCCGGGACCGTCTGGGCGAGCACCTTGTAGACGCTGTTCAGGTGCCGCAGCAGCAGCCCCTCGGCGCGCTCGAGGTCGTACTCGAGGATGTACTCCGCAAACGACAGGTAGCTCTCGAACATCTCGCGCGCGATCGACTTCGGCCGGATGTTCTCCTCGCCCACCCAGGGGTGGCGGTCGGCGAAGGCGTTGAACGTCTGGTAGACGAAGTCGCGCAGCGGCTTCGGGTATTCGAGCTTCTCCAGTTCCTCCATCCGCTGCTCGTACTCGACGCCGTCGGCCTTCATCTGCGCCACGGCGCGGTCCTTGACCCGGTCGAGCTGCCGGCGCAGGATGAGTTCCGGGTTCTCGAGGATCGACTCGACCAGCGTCAGCAGGTCGAGGCCGTACTCCGGCGACTCGCGGTCGAGCAGCGGGATCGTCTCGAGCAGGTAGAGCGACAGGGCCTGGTCCATCGAGAAGTCGTCCTGCAGCTCGACGTTGACCCTGAGCCTGGTCCCGTCCTCCTGCTCGGGCGCGAACTCGACGATGTGCCGGGCGACGAGGCTGCGGAACAGCTGCCAGGCCCGCCGCCGGTGGGCGCGCCGGGCCGCCTCCGGCTCGTGGCAGTCGCGAATGATCCGCCGCATCGCCCCGCAGCCGTCGCCGGTCCGGCTCAGCACGTTGAGCAGCATCCCGTGCGAGACCTGGAAGCGGGAGGTGAGCGGCTCGGGCCGCGCCGCGATGAGGCGCTTGAAGGTCCCGAGGTCCCAGTTGACGAAATTGTGCTCGGGCGGCTTGCGCCTGACGAACTTCTTCCCGTCGCGCGCCGCCTTCTCGGCGAGCCGCATGTTCTCGATCACGTGCTCGGGCGCCTGGACGACGACGTAGCCGCGCGTGTCGAACCCCTTGCGGCCGGCGCGGCCCGCGATCTGGTGGAAGTCGCGGGCGCTCAGGTGGGCGGTCTTCCGGCCGTCGAACTTGCACAGCCGCGTGAAGAGCACGGTGCGGATCGGCACGTTGATGCCGACGCCGAGCGTGTCGGTCCCGCAGATGATCTTCAGCAGGCCGCGCTGGGCGAGCTGCTCGACCAGCACGCGGTACTTGGGCAGCAGGCCGGCGTGGTGCAGGCCGATCCCGTGCCTGAGCCACTTGCGGATCTCGGCGCCGTAGGGGCTCGTGAACTCGAAGCCCGCGACGAGACCCGCAAGCGCCGCCTTCTCCTCGCGCGTGCAGACCTTCAGGCTCGTGAAGTCCTGCGCGCTGGCGGCCGCGTCGGCCTGCGTGAAGTGGACGACGTAGACCGGCGCCTTCCCCTCGTCCGCCAGCTTCTCGACCGTGTGGGCGAGCGGGATCTCCGAGTAGGCGAACTCGAGCGGCACGGGCCGCTCGTTCCCTTCGACGGTCACCGTCGGCCGGCCGTTGAGCGCCGTGAGCGCCTGCCCGAAGAAGGAGGTGTCGCCGAGCGTGGCCGACATGAGCAGGAAGCGGGTGTGCGGCAGGGTCAGCAGCGGGACCTGCCAGGCCACGCCGCGGTCCCGGTCGGCGTACCAGTGGAACTCGTCCATCACGACGTTGTCCACCGGCGTGGCGGGCCCCTGGCGCAGCGCCATGTTGGCCAGCACCTCGGCCGTGCAGCAGAGGATGGGCGCGTCGCGGTTCACCGAGGCGTCGCCCGTGGCGAGGCCGACCCGCTCGGGGCCGAACTCGCGGCAGAGCGACATCCACTTCTCGTTGACGAGCGCCTTGATCGGGCAGGTGTAGACCGCGCGCTGGCCCCGCGCCAGCGACGCGAACAGCATGGCCGAGGCGACGAGCGACTTGCCCGAGCCGGTGGGCGTGTGGAGGATGACGTTCTTCTCCTCCAGCAGCTCCAGCGTGGCCTCCTCCTGGGCCGGGTAGAGGGTCAGCCCCCCGTCGGCCGCCCAGTCGAGGAAGCGCCCGAGCAGCGTGTCGCTCGACGCCTCGTAGGCGTCCGGCAGCAGGTCACCAAGCGTCGGCAACGGTGTCCTACCCCTTCAGCGCCGCTTTCACGCGCTCGGGCGTCATGGGCATCCGGTTCAGGCGCACGCCGACGGCGTCGAAGATGGCGTTGGCCACCGCGGCGCCCAGCGGGACGATGGCCGGCTCGCCCCCGCCCTGCGACGCCTCGCCGGGGGCGTCGACCAGGATCGCCTCGATCTTCGGCACCTGGGAGAAGCGCGGCAGCTCGTAGCTCGCGAAGCTCCGGTCGAGAATGTCGCCGCCCTTGAAATGGATCTCCTCGCTCAGCGTGTAGCCCAGGCCCATCGTCAGGCACCCTTCGATCTGCTGCAGCGCCTCGTCGGGGTTGACGACGATCCCCATCTCCTGGGCGCACCTGGCCCGCCGGACGGCCACCTTGCCCGTGGCCTTGTCCACCGACACCTCGACGAACAGCGCCACGCAGGTCCCGGCGTCGATGCCGAGCGCCACGCCGACGCCGCGGCCGCTCGGCGCGGGCTTCGGCGTCCAGCCGAACGTCTTCACGGCGGCCTTCAGCACGCGGAGCATGCGCGGGTCCGTGAGGTTCTTCAGCCGGAACTCCACCGGGTCCATCCCCGCCTTCGCGGCGAGGACGTCGATGTGCGACTCCCGCCCGAACGCGTTGCTGCTGGCGCCCGGCGCCCGCCACGGGCCGACCGCGAACGGGTGGAGGTCGCCGGACCGGCCGCTCCAGCCGCCGGTCCACGCCGTGCGGTGGTTGGGGATGTTGTAGAACTGCGCGGCGCCGCGCTCGCCGGCGCAGTAGACCAGGTAGTCCCAGAGCCCGATCGTCTTCGACGGGGTCAGGCCGGCGCGGATCCTGACGATCGAGGCCGGCCGGAACGTGTCGTAGAAGAACTCCTCGGCGCGGCTGAACACCACGCGCACGGGCTTGCCGGTCAGCACCGCGAGGCGCGCCGCCTCGATGGCCTGGCGCGACGCCGACTTGCCCCCGAAACCGCCGCCGACGAACGGCGTGACGACGCGGACCTTGTCGGCCGGGAGCTTGAGGGCCTGCATCAGCTGGTTCCTGACCGGGAACGGCGTCTGCGTGCCGGCCCACACGGTGAGCTTGCCGTCCTCGACGGCCGCCACGGCCGTGTGCGGCTCCATCGGCGCGTGCGCGACGTAGCTGTCGTAGTACGTGCCCTCGATTACCCCCGTGACCAGCTTCTCGCCGGCCGCCAGGCTGCCCCCCTCGGCGACCGTCTGCGGCGGGCCCGCGACCTTGAGGAAGTGGTCGTAGATCGTCTTGTCGTCAACCGGCGGATCGTGGCGCGTCCACTCGGCCTTCACCAGGCCGAGCGCGGCGTCGGCCTCGTCGCGGTGCGCGTGCAGCACGGCGACGAGATCGCCGTCGCGAACCACCTTCACGCCCGGCACCTTCTCGGCGGCCGACGTGTCCACGCGGTCGAGCGTGGCCCCGTGGGAGGGCGGCCGCAGGATCCGCGCGTGCAGCGCGCCGCCGGACGGCACGATGTCGCCCGCGTACCGCGCCCTGCCCGTCACCTTCTCGACGCCGTCGCGCCGGGGCACCGACCGGCCGACGACCGTGTACGAGGAGGCCGGCTTGAGCGGCGCCTTGCCCTCGGCCCGGCGCTCGATCCGCTTCCCGCCGGTCAGCTGGGCGTAGGTGACCGTCTGCTTCGGGTTCGACGCGTCGGACACGACACCCGCCTTCACCCGCAGCCGGGCGACCGGCACGCCGAGGCGCTCGGCCGCCATCTCGAGCAGCATCTCGCGGGCGTCGGCGGCCGCCTGGCGCAGCACCGGCCCGAACTGCCGGATGCTCAGCGACCCGAACGTCCCCATGTCCCACGGGCACAGGTCGGTGTCCCCCATCACGATGTCCACGCGGGCCAGCGGGACGTCGAGCTCCTCGGCGAGCAGCTGGGGCAGCGACGTCATCACCCCCTGGCCCAGCTCGACCTTGCCGACCAGGCAGGTCACGCGGCCGTCGCCGCCGATGTGCAGGTAGGCGTTGACGTCGCTCGGGTACCCCTGGCGCCCCGTCGGGAGCCGCGCGGTCTCCTGCCCCGGGGCGGGATCCACCGCGAACAGCACCAGCAGGCCCGTGGCGGTCAGCTTCACGAACTCGCGGCGGTCAACGGGAAACGACGTCGGGCCGTCCACGACCAGTTCCTGGTCACGATCCAGGTCCACGTCCACGGGCTTCATCGCGCGCCCCCTTTCATCGTGCCGGCCGCGGCCTCGACGGCGCTCACGATCCGGACGTGGGTGCCGCAGCGGCACAGGTGGGCATCGAACTCCTTCACGATGTCCGCCCGCGTGGCCTTCGGGTTGGCCTGCAGCATCGCGTAGGCCTTCATGATCATGCCCGGCGTGCAGTAGCCGCACTGGTAGGCGACGTGCTCGACGAACGCCTCCTGGATCGGGTGCAGCTTGCCGTCCCTGGCCAGCCCCTCGATCGTCAGGACGTGCTTGCCCGCCACGTCGCCGATCGACGTCACGCAGGAGCGCGTGGCCTGGCCGTCCACGACGACGGTGCAGGCGCCGCACTCCCCTTCGCCGCAGCCGAACCTGGTGCCGGTGAGGCCCAGGTCGTCCCGGAGGACCCAGAGCAGCGGCCTGGTTTCGTCCACCGTCAAGCTGGTGGGCTTGCCGTTCAGCGTGAAGGACACGACTCGCATGATGAACCCCCCGGAAAGGCGGGCGCCCGGCCGAAGCCCCTCGGGTCGGCCATACCGGCCCGGCAGCGGGCCGGCGCGGCGTCGATGCAGTTTTGAGCCGGCAGGGAGGGTTTGTCAACGGGGAGAGGCTCAGGGGCCAGGGCAAAAAAAAGGACCCTGGCTCGGAGGGTCCTTAAAGGGAGGAGCGAAGCTCTTGGCTCGTTACTAGTTATGACGGCGGTCCCCGGGAAAAAGTCTGGACCCGTCGGGCTTCGCTACTTCTTTCCGCGCTTGGCCGGCGCCGCCTTCGGCGCCGTCCTGACGATGTCGATGGCCCCTTCCTTCCGGAGCCGCTCGAGCTCGGGATAGAGGAGGTCGAGGTCCACGTCGGGCGCCTCGGGCTTCAGGAGATAGGTGAACTTGGTGTCGTTGTACCCGACGACGAGGTTGCCGCACTCGGCGCGGACCGCCTGGTAGATGTCGAGCACGCTGCGGGTCCCGTCGATGAAGTTGGCGACCTCGCTTGCCGCCAGGCCGGGTAGCACGCGCCGCGGCGCCGCCCAGATGAGTGAAGACGATGGGGCTGGCGATGCTCTTGTCGGTGAAGCTTTTATTGAACACAGTGTCGGCATAGGCCGGCGACAGCACGCTGCCGCAGACCGCCATCGGCAACGAGTACAACTTCAGCAACGTCACCGCCGGTTCCACGACCACGGGCCTGTCGCAGGCCACGCTGGGCGTCTCCACCGCGG
>JAJXZZ010000155.1 GCA_021779795.1 Acidobacteriota bacterium
TCTCGCTGTACGGGTCCTCGGCGGCGACGCTGGCGCCGCGCCGCGCCGACCTCGAGGGGATCGACGCCCTGGTCGTGGACCTGCCCGACATCGGCTGCCGCTACTACACGTTCGCCGCGACGATGGCGCATACGATGGCGGCATGCGAGGCGGCCGGGGTCGAGGTGGTCGTCTGCGACCGGCCCAACCCGATCGGCGGCGTCGCGCTCGAGGGCGGCGCGGTCGAGCCCGGCTGCCGCTCGTTCGTCTCCGAGCTGCCGGTGCCGGCACGGCACGGGATGACGCTGGGGGAGCTGGCGCTGCTGCTGCGCGCCGAGCGCCACCCCGGCCTGTCGCTGTCGGTGCTCGCCTGCGACGGGTGGCGGCGCGAGGCGTGGTGGGACGAGACCGGCCTGCCCTGGGTCGCGCCCTCGCCGAACATGCCGGCGCTGCTGACGGCGGCGATCTACCCGGGCGCGTGCCTCGTCGAGGCGACCAACCTCTCCGAGGGGCGGGGCACGACGCGGCCGTTCCAGCTCGTCGGCGCGCCGTGGCTCGACGGCGAGGCGCTCGCGGCGCGCCTGGACGCGCTCGGGCCGCCGGGCGTCCGTTTTCGACCGACCCGGTTCCGGCCGGAGTTCGGCAAGCACGCCGGCTCGGTGTGCGGCGGCGTCGAGTGGCACGTGGCTGACCGGGTGGCGCTGCGCCCGCTCGAGACCGGTGTGCGGCTGCTGACCGCTGTGCGCGCACAGCACCCGGACGAGTTCGCCTGGCGGCGCGAGGCGTACGAGTTCGTCGCCGATGTGCCGGCGATCGACCTGCTCACGGGCTCCAACCTGGCTCGGGACGTTGTCGAGGGGCGCGCCGCGGCGGACGATCTTTTTGCTTCCTGGACAGCGTACTGCGAGCGCTTCTGCGAGGAGCGGGATAGGTTTCTTCTCTACGGGTGAGGAGTCGGGGTGGTTTGGCCGTCCGCGGGCGGACGGAGGCTCCGTTGCGCAAACTCGTAAACCGCTTGGGCGTTGGGGCCGCGGACGACCGAGGCGTAGGCGAGAAACGCGCCGCCCGGAGTGCTGGTTTCGATCAGCGCCGACCCGTGCTCCACCACGCCTGCCTTCACTCGACCGAAGATGTCGGAAACCTGCACAAACCCCAGCGGGGCGATCGTCCGTCGGATCTCCCCGAGCGGATGGTCCGGCCTGTCCCGCGGCTCGATGTGCACCCGGATGATGCGGTCGGAGAGGTTCAGTAGGCCGACGTTGGTGCGTACGGTCGCGCCGGCCGATGGATCGTGGGCGAGCCCCCGGAACGTCGCGCGCTCACCCGCGCGGATGGCTTGGTCGCCCGAGAGGGCCGGGAGGAGAGGCAACCTCGCCCTGCCGGGGACGACGTTGGCCGTCAAGCTCTCGAGGGCCACGGGACCGGCGAGCGGCAGCAGGCGAAAGGCCCCGGCTCCGGATATACCGAACAGCTCGTAGACGGCGTTATCCCACGATCTCGACTCGCTCGGACGCAGGGAGACGATCGTGTGCCTGAACGCAGCGGGCCCGCGGCCCTCGGGCAGAAAGTCTACGAGCACCCGATTCTCGACGGGCGCGAGGTTGGTCAGCTCTAGGGCCGTCTGCCAGATGGTCCTGGCTCGGCCGAGGGAGTTCGCGACCGGCACGACGTAGAGGGCGCGGCGGCGGCCCAGTGGTTGCCACGGCCGCGGGCCGCCGGGCTCCGGTCTTTGGACGACGTTCGCCCCGGTCGCCACACCCCGCGCCGCCGCGGGCTTGCTCCGTCCCGGCATCGCGGCGCTCAGCTCGGCGCCGATCATCGCAAGGCCGGCGAGCAGGTAGGAGATCGTGATCGCGCGGAGCGACCACCTCAACCACGGCAAAGGTTGCTCTCCCGCGACCAGGGTTGCCAGGAACGGTACGGCGACCAGGATGCGGGCGTATCCCCAAGTCTCGACGTAGATGTTGTAGTCAAGCGCTAAGCCAAGCCCGGCGAACGCCAGGAACGCGAGCACGACTGGTGTCCACCCTCTCGGCCGCGCCAGGAGCAGGACGAAGGCAATGGCTGTTGCCGCAACCGCGGTCATCCCGAACAGCTCTGGCCAGGAGATACCCGTGGCCCGGAAGACGAGCGGCAGTTTCTCCCCGAACCATGCGAACGGGTACGTGAAACCCACATTGGTGAGCGGCGAGCTCGGGCCGAGGACGCTTTGCAGGTAGAGTTGCCAGGCCAGGAAAGGCACGAGGGGAACTGCCGCGAAAGCTGCGCTGCGGGGAAAACGTCTGTGGCGCAGGTGATCGAAGGCGACGGCGAGAGCGACCAAATACGACATCTCGCGCGTCAGGACGGCCGCGACTGCGAGCGCCAGCGCAAGCGTCTCGCGCCGGCGCGCGTGCGCCCACAGCACCGCCAGGATGAGGAAGGTCGCTGCCGCGTCGAGCGTGCTGCGCATCATCGAAGCCACGAGCCCGGCGGTGGGCACGAGGAGAAGTGCGGGCCACGGGGAGCGGCCCTCGTCTGCGAGCCAGCGGGCGACCACGTAAATTGCGGCCAGGCCGAGCACCCAGCACAGGAGTTGATAGGCGAGGATCGCCGCGTGAGGGTTTCCGGCAGCGAGCGCCCACGCTGCCAGTGGCACGAGAATCCTCTCGGCGCGAAAGGCCGGAGCGTCGATCGCCGCCGGCGTGTCGAGCTTGCGCAGGAACGGGTCCGTCGCCAGCGTGGCGTAGTACTGTCCGTCGTAGCCGATCGGTCCCACCCTGGGAACCGCGTCGAGCGCTGCGGGGTGGTAACGCGCCTCGCCGATGAGGAGGAGGGCGCGGAGGTCTCCCCCGTAGCGGGTAGCGGACACAAACGAGATCACAGCCACCCAGAAGAGGACGGCGATCAGCGTGACCATCCTCGCTGCACGCCGCCCGTGGGGGAATCGCGACGTCAACCTGTTCCAGGTCGCCGGACGCACCGCCGCCCGGCGGCACGACTCCGCGGTCGCCGGAACGACGGGGCCGCCCGAGGGGTCGTGCACTGTGCCCACGGCGCGCGATTGTACGATAACGAACCGAACCCACCATGGACAGTTACGGTCCACGTGGGCGACGGTGAGCGCCTCGGGGAGCAACTCCGTTGGCCGGTCTCTGCCGGAACAGGCCCTACTCCGTTAGGACTCGTCGCAGCTCGGGGAGCGGGTTTCGGGGCACTCGGTGCGGAACAATGGCGCTCTGAAGGGCCGACTGCGAGGTCATCGCTGCCAACGCATCCTACCTCGATGACCTCACCCAACTCGGGCACTTCGAAGACGGGAAGCGCATGCCCAGCTCGACCGGCACGCGGCGACGGTGATACCGTTGGATGCTGTTGAAAATTTTGGTGTTCGCAGTGTTCCAGCCCAAGTCAATCTGACCGGGCCGCGCCGCATTCCGGGGCAAAGGAGGCGCTGGGGCTTCGTGCCCCCGCCACCCCGCAGCATCTTCGCGGGAGGGCCGGTCCGGTGGTTTCGTATACTCGGTGACCATGATGGAGGGACTCGCACACACCGGCGCGGGGCGGCGGCCGGTTCGAGCCGCTGGTGCCCGGCGGTGGACCGCCGTTGGGGCGCCCGGGCGCTCGCCGCGGATTTTGTTCGCCGAGCCGGGGGCGCCGGCATGAGCCGCGCGACGCGGTGGTGGCTCGCTGCGGCGCTCGCCCTCGTCCTGGTGGCCGCCTGGTGCGCGCTCCACCAGGTGGTGCCTGGGTTCGCCCGCACTAGCGTGTCGCTGGATCTCTACCACCCGCAGCGCTGGGTGAAGAACCCCAATGCGGTCGCTCCAGGCACACGCGGCATCCTGACGTGGACCGGTGTCGTGCCGCTCGAGGGTCGTTTCGGGCCGGTCGCCCCGGGCGACACCCTCAAGCTCAAGCTGTTCCTGGATCCCGGCGTCGGGACGCGGCCGGTGACGATCTACCTCGACGGGCGGAAAGTCGCCGAGATCTGCATCGACCAGGCCTGGCGGCTGTTCGTTGTGAGGACACCGGTCGGGGGGCGGACGCTCCGCCTCGAACTCGGCGGCGGTCCCGCGGTGCCCGTCAACGTCTCGCGGGTCTCCGTGACCAACGTCGTCGGCTTCGCCGAGGGCCTGGTCAACCTCTTCCTGCTGCCAGCGACCTCGCCCGTCCCCGTGCCGAGCGCGCGCCTCGCGCCCTGGCTGCTGACCCTGGCGGTGCCGTTGCTGCTCGTGATGCTCGTTGCGTTGAGGCGCAGAACGAGCGCGGGGGAAGAGTGCGTCGCGATGCGCGGCGTGGTGCTCGAGCTACTCCCCGGGGTCGGCGCGCTGGGCGTCGCCGGCCTCGTCAGCCTGGCGGGGGGCGTACGCCTCGTCTGCCTCCCCGGGAGCTTCCTCATGGTCCTCGGCGCGCCGGCCGCGGCTGCGGAAGCGATCCGCATGCGGCGTCCCATCGGGCGGGCCCTCGCGCGATTCCTGGCCGGCTTGCGCCGCCTCGTGCCGGCGCGGGGCGGCGCGGCGGAGCCGGTGCCGGCGTGGCTCGAAGATGCCGCGCGCCGGGGCGGTCTGGACCGGCTCACCGCCGCGGCGGTCGAGACGGACGGGCTGGCCGCTCGCGACCTCCGTCGTGCGTTGCTCGCTCACCTTGTGATCGTTGTGATCCTCGGGCTCGGCTTCGCACATTTCGTCATTCACGACTTCAACGGCCCCATGCTCGGCGGTGATGACGTGGCCATCTGGACCTATCAGGCGTACTACCTGGGGCACAACCTCTCGTTCACGCCACTGCCTCGGCTCGACTTGGTCAACCACCAGCTCTTCTACCCATACGGCGGCAGCAACGTCTTTCAGGCCTGGGTGCTCGGCCCGGCGCTGCTCGCCACTGTCGCCGATCGCCTCGTCGGTCCCGGCCCCTGGTATCAGCTCTACTTCTTATTCTCGGTTCTGGTTGCGGCGGTCGGTGGTTTCCTGCTGCTGGTGCGGGACCACGGGGCCTACCGGGCGTCGCTGGTCTCGCTCGCCGTCTCCTTCTGCAGCTATTATGCGATCGCGAAGTTCGCGGGCCACTACGGGGTGGCGTGCAACGGCTGGCTCACCCTCAACCTTCTTGCCGACGGGGTGATGGTTCGCCGGTTCGCCCTCGGCCGGCAGTGGTCCGCCAGGCTGGTGGCGGTGCGTGCCCTCCTGCTCGTCCTGGTCTTCGGTGAGGACCTCAGCTACATGGCCGGCATCGCTTTGACGTCGTTCGCCATATGTGCGCTTACCGTCGCGCTCACAGTTGCCGCCCGCGCCTCCTTCCGGCCCGCTCGCCTCTGGGGAGAGGCACGGGGATGGCTTGCGCAGCTGCGGTTGTCGTTCGCCGTGCACCCGGTTCAGACGTCCGTGGTTTCCGGCGCGACCCTGGTCGCGGCATACTTCTGGGTCCCTCTCGTGCTCCAGATCAACCACGCCGCCCGTTCTTTCGACTTCTCCACGATGCCCGAAGGCGGTTACTGGGCCAATCCCCTGCGCATGCTCATCCCCGTGTTCCCCGGCTTCAACCCGGTTTCGCTGGTGAACGCGTTCCACGACCGACCGGAGGCGTTCTTTGCCGCCAGCCCCGGGATCTTCTTCGTGCTCTTCGCCGTGGCGGGTCTGATTGGGGCGCGGAAGCGGGTGCTTGCCTGGCTGCCTTTTGCGGCCCTGCTCGCGCTCCTCCTCTCGTTCGATCCCGACGGTTTCGCAATCCTCCGGGCTCTGCCGTGGTTCGCCGCGGCACGCGTCACCGGGCGCTTCTCGACGGCCTACCCTGCCATCCTCGCCGTGTTCGGTCTCGCCGTTCCCGCTTCCTTTTTCCGCGGCCGGCGCGGCGTCCTGCTTGCAACCGGCGGGGTGCTGTTGCTCGCCGTCGAGGGCGTCACCGCCTACGGGATCGCGCTCATCCAGCCGCGGCGCACCTTCTATCGTCCCGATGCCGCGTTCACAAGGCTGGTGGACGTGATCCGGTCCGCTCCCGGCGAGGCGGTGCTCGACTGGCCGTGGTGCCTCGCCGGCGGCAACGGGGTCGGTCTCTGCCCCTTCTACCGCTACGAGGCCGGGAACACGATGTTGCTGCAACCGTTCGATGGCAAGAAGGCGGTCGCCAACTACTTCGGCCGCCTCCACCCCGACCAGGTCCTACCGTACTTCGCGGCAGGATGGGCGCGGATGTTCTTCCCCGACGACCCGAGCAACCATCGGGCCACGCGTCAGCGCCGCGACTTCCGGCCCCAGGAGTGGGACTTCTTCAGGCGTTTCTTCATCCTCAACGACTTCTGCGGCGTGCTCCTCTACACCGATCGCCTGCCTGCCGCGACGGTCGCAGGCTTCCACCGCCGCTTCGGCGAGCCGGTCGCCGTGGCGACGGGAACGCCGTACGGGCGCCTCGAGTTCATCCCCAAGAAGCCGGAGTGGCGTGGGCTCCTCGACAGGGAGGCGGGGGAGAGACTGACGCTCCCGTTCGTGCCGCCTCCGCGCCCACTCGGAAGGCTCGAGATGGGCGATCCCGTGGCCGCCGAGTACCTGCGCAGCGGCTGGGGTGGGTACGAGACGAAGTACAGGTCGTCGGAGGGCCACGCCGCAGAGATCGGGTTCTCGCTTCGGAGGATCGAGCCCCTGCGACTGACGCTCAAGGCCAACACCTTCCAGCGCCAGCGTGTCCGCATCTTGCTCAACGGAACCCAGATCGAGGACGTTACGCACAACGGCCGCAACTTCGTGGTCCACAGCGTCTTGCTCCCGGCCTCACTGCTCGCGGAGAGTAACTTCATCCGCTTCGAATTGCCCGATGCCCACTCGCCACAGAGCGTCGGGGTCAACCAGGACAAGCGCGTCCTCGGTCTCACGATCGAGTGGCTGACAATCGAGCCCGAGAAGTAAGCGGAAAACCGGAGCGCTCCGGGCCGATGGGGCCGCTATACTCGCCCGCCATGTCATGCGGCGTCGTTCACCCGGCGGTCGTGCTCTTCGACCTCGACGGCACGCTCGCCGACTCGTTCGCCGGCATCCGGCTGGCGCTCAACGCGGCGCTCGCCGAACGGGGCGTGCCGGAGCGCGACCTCGAATGGGTCCGCCGGCACGTCGGGCGCGGCGCCCTGGAGCTCGTGCGCGACGCCGCCGGAGCGCGCGTCGGGGAAGCACCCCTCGTCGCGCTGACGGCGCGCTACCTCGCGCTCTACCGTGCGACGTTCCTGGAGCGCACGCCGGCCTACCCCGACGCCGCCGCGGTGCTCGCCTTCGCCGCGCACGGGACGGGCGGCCGGGTCGCCGTCGTGTCGAACAAGGACGAGGAGCTCTCGCGGCTATGGCTGCGGCACACCGGGCTCGAGCGCCACGTCGCCGCCGTCGTCGGGCCCGACACTTACGGTGTGCGCAAGCCGGACCCGGGTGTGCTCGGACCGGTGCTGCGCGGGTTCGGGGTGGCGGCGGGGGATGCGCTGCTGGTCGGCGACATGGCCGTCGACGTGGCGGCCGGCGCCGCGATCGGCATGCCGGTCGTCGGCGTCAC
>JAJXZZ010000156.1 GCA_021779795.1 Acidobacteriota bacterium
GTCAGCCTGTTCACCGACACCGGGACGGTGTGGAACGACGGCGAGCGCCTGTCGGACGCGCGGTTCCGGACGGGCGCGGGCGTGGGGGTCTTCTTCCTCGCGAGCGTGTTCCACGCCAGCCTCGATCTGGGCTTCAGGGAGCACTGGGGGACGCGGGTGCATGTCACGACGGGCGTAGAGTTCTGAAGATCGGCTGTCGGCTGTCGGCTGTCGGCTGTCGGCGGTCGGCTGTAGGCCCGCTGTTGGCCGCTGGCCGTTGGCCGCCGACCGCCGACCGCCGACCGCCGACAGCCGACAGCCGACCGCCGATCTTCACTTGACCGTCAGCTCCTTGCCTGCCCCGATGAGCGCCAGGCGCGAGCGCATGCGGTCCTGCTCCGTGCAGTCAGGCTGGCTGCCGGCGTCGCACGCCTGCTTGTAGATGTCGAGCGCCCTTCCGTACATCCGGGTCGCGGCCGCCAGGTCGTGCGCGACCGGCGGGTCCTCGCCGAGGTACAGGTCGCCCGCCGCGATGCAGCTCTCGGCGTGCTCGGCGTCGCAGGCTTCCTGGTAGAGGGCGAGCGCCTTCGGCAGATCCTTCGCGACGCCGTCGCCGTTCCGGTAGCTGACGGCCAGGTCGTAGCATCCCGGGGCCCAGCCCCCGCTGCACGAGCGCTCGTAGAGCGAAACGGCCTGCGACAGGTCGCCGCGCAGGGCCGCGACGCGCCCCAGGTCCAGGCAGCCGCGGGAACTGCCTCCGCCGCAGGCCTTCGCGTACAGCTGCTCGGCGCGCGGGAGCCCGCCCTCCGCGCTGTCGGCCTGCTCCACGATCTCGCCGAGCGTGGCGCAGACGTCGGTGGCGCCGCCGCTGCACGCGCGGTCGTAGGCGCGCGCCGCCTGGCCGAGGTCGCGCGGCACGCCGCGGCCGGTGGCGTACATGTCGCCCAGCTCGGTGCAGACGGCCACGTCGCCGGCGATGCACCGCGCGTCCATCCGCGAGGTGCGGCTGCACCCCGCCGCGGCCACGGCGGCCAGGGCCAGGGCTGCCGTCGTTGCGAGTCGTCGCCCCATCGGCGCGCGCATCATGTCTCCCTCCCGGGCGGCCGGGCCCGCGGCCCCGCGGCCCTGGATCACTCTGCCACGAGTTCCTCGGCCTCGGCCAGCGCGGCGGCCGCAGGGCGCCTGGACCACGCCGCCACCGCGACCAGCAGCAGGTTGCCGCACAACCGGCCGACCAGGATGGCGGCGGCCGCGGCCATCGCCCCGACCATGTCGAAGCCGGCAATGCCGACGGTGAGCACCAGCACGATCGCCCCCGCTTCCACCGTCGTCCCCGCCGTGATGACGCGCGTCCGTCGCGAGAGGACGAACAGCCCGCGCTGGAGGCTGAGCAGGTAGTCGAGCGACGGCAGCAGGGCGAGCACGCGGGCGGGCCAGAGGGCGAACGCCGCGAGCCGCGGCGTCAGGCCCGACACGGTCGCGAACCAGGTGTGAGCCAGCGGCGTGAACGTCACGACGCCGAGCACGAGCGCCGAGAGGGCGGCCAACTGGAGCGCCAGGCGGGCGATCCGCCGCTCGCGTTCGGCGCCGCCGCGGGCCAGGGCCACGGCCACCTCCTGGTAGGCGAGGGCGCCGCTCCTGAAGATGAAGATGAACCCGGTGACGACCGGCATGACCGCCAGCGATTCGATCGGCGCGCGGCTGCGGCCGAGGAAGATGGTGACCAGCGGGTTGACGACGATGGCGAGCAGCGAGGTGAGCGCCAGCGGGACGTAGAACCGGCCGATCTCCCGCTGCGTGAGCGCCTCCCCGGCCTCGTCCGAGCCGGCCATCAGGCGGGTCACGATCGCGTGCGCCATCCACCGGCTCGCGGCCGCCTCGGCGACGACGCCGCCGCCGAGGGCGAGCGACCCGATGAAGGCGCCCGGCAGCGGCGTGAACAGCGCGAGGCCCGCCGCCGTCAGCGACATCGTCGCCAGGCGGATGACCGTGCCGTAGGCGACGCGGCGCGGCATGTGGTGCCGGACCAGGATGCCCTGGTAGAAGCGGCGGTAGCCGATCGCGCCGGGCCACAGGATCAGCAGGGCCGTGGAGACGTGCGCCAGGCGCTCGACGTCGGGCGGCAGGCCGATGAGCCGCACCCCGACGGCATGGAAGACGGGCGGCAGGGCGAGGAGGGTCATGCCGGCGATCAACGCGACGTTGAGGCGCATGGAGAACCGGCGCAGCGCGAGGAACGAGCGCCGGTCCGTCACCAGGGCGTTGGCCGCCGTCATCATCATCGTGATGGGGGCCTCGGACATGAACGCGAACGAGAAGGCCACGCCGTAGGCCGCGAGGTTGCGCGTCGGGTCGGCCAGCCGCGCGATGATGGCCGCGACGTAGGGGCCCTCGACGGCCATCATGAGCCAGGTGGCGGCGAGCGGCGCCCAGAACGAGAGGATGGACCGCGAGGTGAGCGGCGGCGCGTTCCGAGCGGCAGGCGTCACGGGCGTGTGGGTCTCCTCGAAGCAGGCCTCATTGTACGCGCCTGTCGCCGGAACCAGCGATGCCAGGCGTTATGACTGAACGGGAAAGAAAGGTGGGGGCGAACACGACGCGACAGCCACCGACGCCGGAGCGGCCGGCGCGAGGGCCGACAGCCCGTCCGGGGACGGAGGTCGGCCGACGCTGGGGACCACGGGCCACAAGCGAACGACGGAAGCCGAGGGGCTTTCGGGTATGCGGGGAGTATAGCACACCCGGCTCGCGGCCGGCGGCCCCGAGCCCTGGGCCCGCAATTGTGCTATTCTCCGCCAAGGCTATCCTTTCCACCACCCTGTCCTCCTCCTGGAGAAGACGATGACGAAGATTGACCTCACGCTCTCGAACCTGAACGCATTGTTCCCCTCGAACTTCACGCAGGAACAGCTGGCCAAGGCGAAGACCGCGTTCCTGAAGGCCCTGTCGGCCGAGGCGCACAAGTTCTACGGCGGCAAGATGGTGACGATGCCCAAGGCCGGCATCTACGGGTTCAACTGGTTCAACGTCTGGTACACGCCGGGCGTGTCGGTGGTGTCCACGACCATCCGCGACAACCACGACGCCTCGTTCGACCTGTCGAACCGGGGCAACCTGGTCGCGGTCGTGTCCGACTCCACGCGCGTCCTCGGCGACGGCGACTGCTCCCCGTCGGGCGGCCTCGGCGTCATGGAGGGCAAGGCGTTCCTGATGAAGTACCTCGGCGGCGTGGACGGCATGGCGCTCTGCGTGGACAGCTACAACAAGCAGGGCAAGCACGACCCGGACAAGATCATCGAGTTCGTCAAGATGCTCCAGCCGAGCTTCGGCGCCGTGAACCTCGAGGACATCTCGCAGCCCAACTGCTTCAAGGTGCTCGACACGCTGCGCGAGGAGTGCGACATCCCGGTGTGGCACGACGACGCCCAGGGCACGGGCAGCGTCACGCTGGCCGGCCTCATCAACGCCCTGCGCATCGCCGACAAGCCGATCGGCAGCGTCCGCATCGTCTTCTACGGCGCGGGCGCGTCGAACACGACGATCGCCCGCCTGATCCTGATGGCCGGCGCCGACCCGTCGAAGGTCGTCATGTTCGACACCAAGGGCGGCCTCCACAAGAAGCGCGACGACGTGAAGGCCGACACGGCGTACTACCGCAAGTGGGAGATCTGCGAGAAGACCAACCCCGACTGCATCAACGACATCGAGGTGGCGCTCAAGGGCGCCGACGTGCTGATCGCGCTGAGCAAGCCGGGCCCGGACACGGTCAAGCCCGCGTGGATCCGGCAGATGGCGCCCAAGGCGATCGTCTTCGCGTGCGCGAACCCGGTGCCCGAGATTTACCCGTACGCGGCCAAGGAAGCCGGCGCCTACATCGTGGCGACCGGGCGCGGCGACTTCCCCAACCAGGTGAACAACTCGATGGGGTTCCCGGGGATCCTCAAGGGCGCGCTGCTCGTCCGCGCGAGGAAGATCACCGACGAGATGGCGATCGCCGCGGCGTACTCGGTGGCCAACTTCGCCGAGAAGAAGGGGATCAGCCCCGACTACATCATGCCGACCATGGACGAGACCGAGGTGTTCGCCCAGGAGGCCGCCGACGTCGCCATGAAGGCGATCGAGAACGGCGTGGCCCGCATCACGCCGACGCGCGACGAGGTCTACAACGGCACGCTGGCCGACATCAAGGAGTCGCGGGCGATCATCGACGTGCTGATGCGGGAGAAGTTCATCCCGGCCCCGCCGCCCGAGATGCTGTCCGACGCCGTGGCCAAGGCCGTGGCGCTCGTGACCAAGTAGCGGCCGCGAACGCGCCGGACGTTCGATCGTGGCAAAGGCCGTCGCGCCCCTGCGGCGCGGCGGCCTTTCGTGTGTCGGGCCGCGCGCGCGTTCGGGCGCGAGGGAAGGCGCGGGCGATCAGCTATACTGATCGACGGGGCTGCCGGGCCGCGCGCGACCGATCGCCGCCGCCGCGCCGGCAGCGAGCCGTCAACACCGAGGGACGAGAGGGCATCATGGGGGATGGCGCGGAGGGCCTGGTCGACGCCGAGGCCCGGATCCAGGATCGGCTCGACGAGATCGCGCAGGCGCGGGTGAACGGGCGGCGGGTGGTGAAGAACCCCGAGCTCGAGCAGCGGCTGCAGTCGCTGCGCCTGGCGCGCGTCGATCTCGAGCGGCAGGTCGCCGCCGCCGTCCATGCCGCCCGCCGCGAGCAGCTCGCCGGGGCGCTCGCCGAGATCGACCGCCGCATCGCCGCGCTCACCGCCTGATCGCGCCGCTCCCCGCCGGGCCCGCCACGCCCTCGCTCAGAACTTGAAGACGATGCCCGTCAGGAGCGCGAAGTCGTTGCTCTGCAGCGTCGGCAGCGGCGGGCGCGTCTTGTAGGTGTCGAGCGCCTCCACTTTCAGCTGCGCCTTCCCGACCAGCGTTGACGTCACGTTGACGCCCATCAGGTAGAGGGCGTCGCCGAAATCCGAGACGTTCCACAGCGCCGAGACCGACTGGCCGACCGCCGCCGCCGCCGACAGCTTGTACCCCAGCCGCTCCTCGAAGCTCACCGCCCCCGTGGTCCGCAGGTCCACGCCGTAGTCCTTCTCCCACGCGCCGCCGAGGCCGCCCAGCAGCGAGAGCGTCGTCTTCGCGTTGTCCACCACCTTGTAGCCGCCGCCCACCGTCGGCGCGACGAGCGTGTCGATCCCCTTGAACCGGTCGTGCAGGTACCGCACTTCGCCGAACGCGAAGGCGCGGGCGCTCAGGCTGTACTCGTCGCGGACCGCCAGGCCGTACTGCTCGCTCGACAGGACGCCGTCCTGCCTGGCGTAGAGGAACAGTCCCGTGCTCTTGAGCACGTTCAGGGGCGCGGTGTGGACCGTGACGTCGTAGCTCCCGTTGAAGTTGGTCGTGTCCTTGTTGCCGCTGGTCAGGCCGAGGCCGAAGCTGACGTTGCCGGTGACCGCCTTGCCGCCCTGTGCCGGGGCGGCCGCGGCCGGCGGATCCAGTTCGCGGGCCAGCGGGAGCAGCTCTATCGACTGTGCCGCCGAAACCGACGCGAACGCCAACAAACCGGATACCGCGATCGTGAGCACCCGTGCGCGCATGATGGATTCCTCTCCGGACCGACGCGCCCTCCTTCCGAACGCCGCCCTCGGTGATTCTATCAGCGTCGCGGGGGCAAGGTGGCGGGGCGCCGCTCCGCCCCCTGCTTGACTCAGCCGTGGAATCCACCTAGAGTTCCCCTGCTTCGGCACCCCTTCGCGACATTTCCCCGAGGAGAACCGACATGAACGTCAGACGACTCGTATGCCTGGCCGCCGCCGCGCTGGCCGTGGGATGGCCGGGCGCGACGGCCCGCGGGCAGGAGATGCGGCTGTCCGACCAGGTGATCGAGCGCACGCTGCCGAACGGCCTGAAGGTGCTGATGGTCCGCCGGCCCGAGGCGCCGCTCATCCGCTGCATCCTCGCCTACCGCGTCGGCTCGGTGAACGAGCGGCCCGGCATCACCGGGATCTCGCACTTCCACGAGCACATGATGTTCAAGGGCACGCGCTCGATGGGCATCAAGCCGGGCACGCTGGCGAAAGACGACGAGTACAACCGCCGGATCGACGCCCTGATGGACCAGGTGGCCGCCGAGGAGTCGAAGGTCGAGGGGCGCGACGAGGCGAAGCTCGCGGCCCTCGAGAAGCAGGTGTCCGAGCTGATCGACCGCGAGAAGAAGGAGACGATCGTCAGCGAGGAGATCTGGGGCGCCTACCAGCAGGCCGGCGGCACCGGCATCAACGCCTCCACCGGCCAGGAGATGACGCAGTACTACGTCACGCTGCCCAAGAACGCGCTCGAACTGTACCTCGCGCTCGAGGCCGACCGGATGGTCAATCCCGTGTTCCGCGAGTTCTACTCCGAGCGGGACGTCATCACCGAGGAGCGCCGCCAGAGCGAGAACCGCCCCGGCTTCTTCTTCCAGGAGCAGCTCAACGCGACGTTCTACTCGGCCAGCCCGTACCGCTGGCAGGTGGTCGGCTGGATGTCGGACATCAGCCGGGTGACCAAGCAGGAGATGATGGCGTACCGCCAGCAGTACTACCGCCCCGACAACGCCACGCTGGTGCTGGCCGGCGATCTCGACCCGGACACGGTGATGCCGCTCGTGAGGAAGTACTTCGGGCCGATCGCGTCGAAGGGGCCGTCGCCCCGCGTGCGCACCGAGGAGCCGACGCCGGAGTACTACCATCGCACGATCAGCCCCAACTTCAAGGCCCCCTTCATCGAGAAGCGCGTCACCGGCCGCGCGGCCGCCAGCCCGCAGGTGACGCTCCTGTTCCACATTCCGCCGATCTGGCACGACGACCTGCCCGCCCTCTACATGCTGGGCCGCGTGATGAGCGCCCGCACCGGCAAGGTCTACATGGATCTCGTCGAGAAGCGGCAGCACGCGGCCAGCTTCATGGCCGCCGCGTCGAACTCCGAGTACGACGGCCGCTTCCAGGTGAGCGCCGCCGGCCGCGAGGTCCGTGGCGAGTTGGCCGTGCCGCTCGACCAGGTCGAGAAGGAGCTGTGGGGCTACGTCGAGGACGCGAAAGTGACGCCCGCCGACGCCGACCTGCTCCAGCGCGTCAGGAACTCGGTCGAGGCCCAGTATCTCCAGAGCCTGGCCGGCACCGGCGTCGCGTCGGCGCTCGCCTCGATGGAGACGGCCTACCGCTGGCAGCACCTCGAGGACCAGTTCAAGGCGCGGATGGCGGTGACGCCCGACGACATGATGCGCGTGGCGAAGAAGTACTTCACCCGCGACAACTGCGTCACCGGCGTGCTGGAGCGTGAACGGTAGCGGCGACGCGCCCGCGTCGAGAAAAGGACACAGACGATGCGTAGACACGTTCTGGCAGTGATGGTCATCGTTCCGCTGCTGGCGCTCACCCTGCACGCGGCCGGGCCGCAGGCCGCCACATCG
>JAJXZZ010000157.1 GCA_021779795.1 Acidobacteriota bacterium
CGGGCATTATTGCGCAAGAGTGCCAGGTTGGCCTGCATACTGGCGCCGCCGCGCATTTCGTTGACGCGGCCTAGCAGGAAGGGGGTAACCGCTGCGCCATGGACACCCTGCAGGTGGGCCTCGTTGAGGGCCTGCTGAATCGTCTTCTCGACTTCGACGGCGGGTAGGGCATATTCGGCAGGGGGCGGGACGACCACCAGGACGGCGGCCCCAAAGGCGACACCCGGAATATACCGCCCGGACGCGCTCATCGAACATGGACGAGAACTCCGCGGGATTGCAGCCGGACCTGACCGATGCTCGCCGACGTGCTCGGATTCTGTGTCGTCTTCGTTCTCCTCGCGTGGCAGGGCGGCCGGCGCGCCCGCCAGGACGACGAGTTCCTCGTGGCCGGCCGCTCCGTG
The DNA here is from genome assembly GCA_021779795.1 of Acidobacteriota bacterium. GTDB lineage: Bacteria > Acidobacteriota > Vicinamibacteria > Vicinamibacterales > Fen-181 > FEN-299. The sequence continues at coordinate 405 of JAJXZZ010000157.1, forward strand.
GGGCTGTTTCCGCTGGTGGCCACGCTGGTGATGACCGAGTTCAACACCAGCACGCTCCTGGCCTTCGCCGCCGCCGGCTACCGCGCGGGGCCGATGGCGCTGGCCCTGCCGTTCGTCTTCCTCGTCGGTCTTGGATTCTACACGGTCACGGTCGCCCGGGCGTGGAAGCGCTTCAACCGGCTCTCGGTGGCCGAGTTCTTCGCCGCGCGCTATTCGCCCGCGCTGGGTCGCCTCGCCTCGGCGATGCTGCTGCTCGCGATGGTCGGCTTCAGCGCGACCTACGTCAAGTCGCTCACGCTGCTGGCCATGCCGCTCGTGCCGGGCGTCCCCTTCGTCCTGCTGAGCGCGCTGCTCACGGCCGTCGTCCTGGTGGTCGTCCTCCCGGGCGGGCTGGTGTCGGTGGTCCGGAGCGACGTCGTGAGCTTCCTGATCACGATCGTGGTGCTGCCGACGCTGCTGGTCGTCGGCATCGCGCTCAGCCGGCACCACGGCGGGCTGGCCGCGGCGTTCCCGCCCGCGCAGCTCTCGTTCTCCCCCGTCGCCCAGTGGACCAACCCGGTGCTCCCGTTCCGGTTCGTGAGCACGCTCATCGTCCTCACCTGCTTCACCTATATCGCCGCCCCCTGGTACGGGCAGAAGATCTTCGCCGCCCGGAGCGAGCGCACCGCGGTCGCGGCCGTGGCATGGGCCGCCGGGCTCGTGTTCGTCCTGTATGGCGTCATGGTGCTCGCCGCCGCCCACCTGCGCGTCGTCGCGCCCGCGCTGGCCGACCCGCAGGCCGCGGTCCCGACCATAATCGAGTCCTGGCTGCCGGCCGGTCTCCGGGGGATCGGCTTCGCGACGCTCTTCGCCGCCGCCCTGACGACGCTCTCGGGCGTGTGGACCGCGATGGGGGCGATGGTGGCCGCCGACTTCGGGTGGAAGGGCGCCTGCCACATGCGGCTCCAGCGCCGGATCGTCGTCGGCTTCGCCCTGGCGAGCTGGCTCGGCGGCGCGTTCCTCGTCGATGACATCCTCAACCGCCTCATCCTCGCCAACATCCCGGTCGCGGCCCTGGCATTCGCCTTGCTAGCAGGATTCCATTGGCGGCGGGCGACCACGGCCGGGGCCTGGGCCAGCATCGTCGTCGGGTTCGCCTGGGGCATCGGGTGCTTCCTGGTGGTCGGCGAGTCGGGCGGCTACACGTGGCCCTGGGCGATGTACGGGATCCCGCTGATCTTCGCGACGGGCATCCTGGTGTCGCTCGCGACCGGCCCGCACGCTGGCGCGGACCGGGTGGCCGGCTGAGGTTGCCGCCCCCAAGGCTCCCATCGCCCCCCTGCCGACACGTCATCGCGCCCCGCCCGTCGGGACCGCGCGCCGTCGTTCATTCGCCGGATGGCCGGAGTGCATATGAAGGGTCGTCGTCTGTTCGCGCTGGCATGTCTCCTGATCCCGCTCCTGCTCGCCGGGGCGGCGCCCGCGTTCGCCCAGTCCGGCGTGTCGGTGGAGGGCACCGTCCGCGACGTCACCGGCGCACCGCTGGTCGGCGCGGCCGTGCGCGTGACGAACCCCGCCACGGGCCTGTCGCGCGCGACGACGTCGGACCAGTCGGGGCGGTACCGCCTGGTGGGCCTGGCGGCCGCGGCGCGGCTCGACCTGGTGGCCTCGAGCGCCGGCTTCGCCGACGCGCGCGCGACGCTCACCGACGTCTCCGAGGGGGACCGCCGGGTCGTCGATCTCACGCTGGCGGTGAAGGGGATCAGCGAGGAGGTCAGCGTGCGCGCGGACGAGGCGCCCGCCCTCGCCGTGACGCCCGTGCTCGGCGGCCGGCTGCTGCAGGAGCAGGCCGAGCGGGTGCCCGTCAACGGGCGGGACCTCGTCAGCCTGGCCTACCTGCTGCCCGGCGCCGCGCCGGCCCGCGGGTTCTACAACCTCGCCCCCCGCCTCACGATCAACGGGGCGTCGTCGCTCGTCACCAATTACTCGGTGGACGGCTTCGACAACACGGACCTGTTCCTCGGCGGGCCCAAGGTGCCGGTGACGATCGACGCCACGCAGAACCTCGACGTGCTCGTGAACTCCTACTCGGTCGAGTACGGCCGGACCGGCAACGGCGTCTTCGCCGTCACGACCAGGAGCGGCGCGTCCACGGTGACCGGCGACGCGTTCTACGAATTCCGGCCGGGCGCCGTGCTCGATTCGCCCAACTACTTCGCGCCGCGCGACGCGCACGGGCACGTCATCGCCGACAACTTCAGGCGCCACCAGGCCGGGGGCGCCGTCGGCGGGCCGCTCCGCCGGGACCGCGTGTTCTTCTTCGGCAACGTGGAAGTGACCCGGGAGAGCCAGGACGCGATCCTGACCTCGCCGCTGGCCGCCGGCCTCGCGCCGACCAGCTTCCGCCAGGTGGCGGGGATGGCGCGGCTCGATTTCCGCACCGGCGCCACCGGGACGACCACGATCCGCTACCTGTTCGGCGACTACACGCACGACCGCGACGTGGGGTTCATCGGCGGCCTGACGCTGCCGTCGGCCGGCCTCGTCGTGAGCTACCGGAACAACTTCGTCAGCCTGAGCGACCGCCGGATCGTCGGCGGGGGCGCCCTCGAAACCGGGGTGATGGTGGGGCAGCTCCGCTCGAACTGGCACACCCCGGACCCGGGGCCGCGCGTCACCGTCATGGACGGCGCCGCGATGCTCGCCGTCATCGGCGGGATCAGCGACGACTTCCGCTGGACGGAGGACGACGTGCAGGCGCGCGCCGTCTACACGTGGCTCCGGGGGGCGCACGCGCTGCGGGCCGGCGCCGACCTGCTGCGCGGGGCGTTCGACATCCACTCCGGGCCGGGCGCGCGCGGCAGCTACATCGTGGACCTGCAGGGGCGGACGGTGACGCCGCACGGCAGCTACCTCGCCGTCGGCGACCTGCCCGCCGACGTGGACGTGCTCAGCTACTCGCAGACGTTCGTGAACCCGGTCGTGAACGCGACCCAGTGGCTGCTCGGCGCGTTCGTCGAGGACGTCGTCCGCCCGCGCGCCGACGTGTCGCTGACGCTCGGCGCCCGCTGGGACTACGATTCGGTCACCAACACGCCGGTCGGCCGGCCGGACCTGAACAACGTCGGGCCGCGCGCCGGCGTGACGTGGGCGCCGCGCGGCAGCACGCGCAACCAGTTCCGCGCCGGGGCCGGCGTCTTCTACGAGCGGATTCCCTTCGCGGTGTATTCGGACACGATTTTCAACAACCCGGACGGGGGCGCTGTCGGCGTGACGTTCGTGCCGGGAACGGCCTTCGCCCCGCCCGCGTTCCCGAACGCGTTCCCCGCCGACGACTTCCAGGGCGTTCCCGTCGCCCAGCTCCCGCCGCGGAACGTCCAGGTGTTCGACCCCGGCCTGCACAGCCCGTGGACGCGGCAGATCTCGATCGGCTACCAGCGCGAGCTGCCCTGGGGCGTGAGCGCGTCGATCGACTACGTCAACGCGCGGGGCTACGGCCTCATCCGCCGGATCGACACCAACGCGCCGGCGTCGCTGGCCGCGGGCCTCGAGCGCACGGTGGCCGAGGCCGACGCGACGCGCCCGATCGTCCCCGTGGCCGGCGGCTTCCGCCTGGTCGAGCAGGACCAGTCGAGCGGCCACAGCCAGTTCCACGGCGTCTACGTGAACGTCCGGAAGCGGCTGGCCGGCCGCGTGGCGTTCGACGTGGCCTGGACGATCTCGAAGACGACGAACGACACCGACGACATCAACTTCAGGCCGGTGGACTCGCGCCGGCCCGACGCGGAGTGGGGCCCCAGCCTCAACGATCGAAGGCACGTGGTGGCGATCAACGGCGCGGTGAACCTTCCCGGCGACGTGCAGCTCTCGCCGGTGCTCTTCCTGTCCACGGGCCAGCCGCTGAACGTGACCACCGGCCGCGACGACAACGGCGACACGATCTACAACGACCGGCCGGCCGGCTACGCGCGCAACAGCGAGCGCACCAGCGGATACAAGCAGCTCGACCTCGGCATCTCGCGCGCGTTCGCGCTGAAGCGGGCCCGGCTCATCCTCCGCGCCGACATCTTCAACCTCTTCGACACGGTGAACTTCTCGGGCTTCTTCAACTTCGGCGCGAGCGGCGTCCGGCCCGACGAGACCGGGACGCTGGCGTTCCAGCCGACCGTGGCCGGCCCGCCGCGGCAATTCCAGTTCTCGGCGCGGATCCGGTTTTGAGGCTCCTCCTCGGCTCGCTCGGCCCGGGTGGCGTCGGGGCGCTCCCGGGCCCCGGGCCGGCAAGGCATGTGGCTTGCACACTCGGGGGCTGGTCGCGCGGCGGTTGAGCAACGTCCGGGGCCGTTGCCCACTCCCCTGACCGACCGGCGACCTCAGGCAGCCGACGGCGGACCGCCGAGGTTCGCCGTCGGTTTCCTCCACCCGGGACATGACGCCTGGCCGCCCGCGCGGGGCTTCGGCCGCCAACGCGCGCGCCCCCGGCGGGAGGCGCGGACCGAACGGCCGGGCTGGCGACGTTTCCGAAGGGTGCTGTGGACGTTACGAGGCGGTGACATGAACGTGGGTGCCAGAGACGACGGCCCAGGTGGCCGCCCGGAGGAGCGGAGGGCGCTGCCGTGGCAGGAGACGGCGCCGGCCGCCCTGCCGAGCGCCGTCGAGAGGCATGCCCGGGACATCCTCGAGCAGTGCCGCGGCGAGGGGCCGGCCAACTGCGTCGGGCGGTGCCCGCTCCACGTTGACGCGCGGGGCTACGTGCAGCTGACCCGGGAGGGCCGCTACCGGGAGGCGCTCCAGTTGGTGCGGGAGAAGCTCCCGTTTCCCGGCATCCTCGGCTACGTCTGCGCGCATCCCTGCGAGCAGCACTGCAAGCGGATCGACGAAGACGAGGCGGTGCGCATCAGGGACGTCAAGCGGTTCCTCGCCGACTGGGAGCCGGGCGAGCCGCAGCACCTGCTTGTTCGGGAGCCCGACCGGCCGCAGCGCGTGGCGGTGGTCGGCGCCGGGCCGGCCGGCCTGCTGGCGGCGCACGACCTGCGGCGGCGCGGCTACCAGGTCACCGTCTTCGAGCGGAGCGCGAGGATTGGCGGCTGCCTGGCCGACCAGATCCCCGAGTCGCGGCTGCCGCGGCGCGTCGTGGAGCGCGACCTGTCGATCATCCCCGCGCTCGGCGTCGAGGTGCGCACGGGCATCGAGGCGGGGAAGGACATCACGATCGACCAGCTGCGCCAGAGCCACGAGGCGGTGCTGGTGCTGACCGGCTTCGCCGGCGCGGTGGCGCTGCTCGAGATGGCGTCGGGCCTGTCGTCAACCGGGCGCGAGACGATCCGCGTCGATCCGCTCACGGGCGAAACCGGGCTGCCGGGCGTGTTCGCGGGGGGCGACGCCGTGAGCGGGCCGTCCACGGTCGTGCACGCGCTCGCCCAGGGGCGGCGCGCCGCCGAGTCCGCGCATCGTTTCCTCACGGGCCAGGACCTGCGCGCGTCGCGCGAGCAGCCGCTGCCGGGCCGCCTGCTGTGGCGGCTGGAGGTCGGTGACGCCGAGCGGCGGCGGCGCGCGCGCGTGCCGACGATGTGCGTGCCGGCCGGGCCGACGCTCACCGAGGCGGAAGCCCGCGAGGAGGCCGGCCGGTGCCTCGACTGCGAGTGCGGCCTGTGCGTGGCCGACTGCGAGTTCCTCGCGAAGCACTGCCGGTCGCCGAAGGACCTGGCGCGGCGGATGCTCGACGGCCTGGAGCCGCTCGACACGCGGACGATCGCCTACTCGTGCAACGTCTGCGAGCTCTGCAAGACCGTCTGCCCCGAGCAGCTCGACACGGGCCGGCTCCTGCTCGAGGCCCGGCGCGAGGCGGTCCGCAAGGGGCTGGGCCCGCTCAAGCCGCACAAGCCGATCGTCGGCTACTGGAAGGCCGGCGTGTCGGGCCTCTTCACGCTGGCGATGAACGAGCCGGGCCGGAAGCGGTCGCGCCGCCTGTTCTTTACCGGGTGCTCGCTGCCCGCCGTGTCGCCCGCCGGCGCGCTGCGCGCCTACGACGAGCTGCGGCGCCACTACCCCGGCACGGGCGTCCTGATGTGGTGCTGCGGCGCCCCCGTGGAACTCGTCGGTATGGAGGACGCCTTCGAGTCCACGCGCCGGCAGATCCTGCGCGCGGCCGAGGAGACCGGCGCCGAGGAGCTGGTCGCCGCCTGCCCGGACTGCATCCACACGCTCAGGGGCGCCCTGCCCGAGATGCCGGTGACCTCGCTCTGGGAGCGGCTGGTCGGGCGCTGGCATCCGCCGGCCGCGCGGGCGGGCGTCGCGGTGTCGATCCACGACTCGTGCAAGACCCGGCACGACGCCGGCCTCCACCGAGCGGTCAGGCAGCTGCTCGAGGCCGGGGGCGCCACGGTCGAGGACGTGAAGTACAGCGGCAGCCTGGCGCGCTGCTGCGGCTTCGGCGGGATGATCGCCCCGGTCGATCCCGACCTGTCCGCGCGGATCACCCGGCGCCGCGCGGCGGAGTCGCCGCTGCCGATGGTGACCTACTGCGCCGGCTGCCGCACGGCCCTGGCCGGCACGGGCAAGGCGTCGGTCCACATCCTCGACTTCCTCCTGGCCGACGACTGGCCGGCGGCGGCGACGCGCAAGTCCCCGGGGCCGGTGCCGCGCTACGTCAACCGCCTGCGCACCAAGTGGGCGTTCAAACGGCTGCAGCCGCTCGCGCGCGGGGGAGAGTAGTCCATGGCGGTTCCCGGGATGGTCGAACTGACGATCGACGGCCGGCGCGTGCAGGCCCGGCCGAACGCGCTGCTCCTCGACGTGCTCCGCGGCCTCGGCATCCGAATCCCGACGCTCTGCCACGACCCGCGGCTGACGCCGTACGGCGGCTGCCGGCTGTGCGTCGTCGAACGCCGGGACGGCCGCGGCGGCATGGTCCCGGCCTGCTCGACGCCGGTGCTCCGCGGCATGGTCGTCGAGACGGCGACGGCCGACGTCATGGAGGCGAGGCGCCGGCAGCTGCACCTGCTCGTGCTCAATCACCGGCTGGAGTGCCCGTCGTG
>JAJXZZ010000158.1 GCA_021779795.1 Acidobacteriota bacterium
GAATCCGGTACCTCGACCGGGCGACTTGCGGGCCGCGCGCCGCGCCGGAGGCACCGGATGCATGGCAGGACCAAGCCCACCGCTCTTCCTGTCGAGCCGCTCGACACGGGTCCGTGCGGCACGGGCGCCTCGGAGCCGTCGCGCGGGTTGGACCGGGATTCGGCCCGCATCGGCCGGTGCGGAGCGCGCAGCCCCGCACCCGAGGACGTGCGGCTGCGCGCCTTCGAGCTGTCCGAGGCCAGGGGCCACGGCGGCGTGACGCTCGACGACCGGCTCGACGCCGAGTGCGAGCTGCTCGTCTGGGAGTCGACGGTGACCTTCTCGTAGCCACTCGCCGGGCCGGGCCGATCCGCCCGCGGCCCTTGCCAGCCGCGCCACACGCGGTTTCCGCATGGGGCCGTCCCCCATCTTTCATCGCCGCGCCGCGCCGGCGGGGCTATCCTGTCACCTGAAGCTCGTCGCCGGGCGAGGCGCGGGCGAGGAGGCGCGATGTGAAGGTCAGGCCTGGTGCGCCGTACCCGCTTGGCGCCACCTGGGACGGCGCCGGCGTGAATTTCGCCGTCTTCTCGGAGAACGCCACCGCGATCGACCTGTGCCTGTTCGACGCGGTGACCGACCGCGCCGAAGCGATCAGGGTTCGGCTGCCCGAGCAGACCGACCAGATCTGGCACGGCTACGTCGTCGGGATCCTGCCGGGCCAGCTCTACGCCTACCGGGCGCAGGGCCCTTACGAGCCCGAGCGAGGGCTCCGGTTCAACGCCAACAAGATCCTGCTCGATCCCTACACCAAGGCCGTCGGGCGGCGGATCACGTGGGCGGACGAGATGCACGGCTACCGGGTCGGCGACCCTGCCGCCGACCTCTCGTTCGACGATCGCGACAACGCGCCGTTCGCCGCGCTCGGCGCCGTCATCGAGCCGGCGTTCAGCTGGGGGAACGACCGCCCCCCCAGAACGCCCTGGCACGCCACGATCATCTACGAACTCCACGTCAAGGGCTTCACCCGGCAGCACCCGCGGATCCCCGAGGCGATCGCCGGCACGTACGCGGGGCTTGCCACCGACGAGGCCATCGCCCACCTGGTTGACCTGGGCGTGACGGCCGTCGAACTGATGCCGGTGCACCATCACGCCCACGACCGGGGCCTCGTCTCACGCGGGCTGACCAACTACTGGGGATACAACACCAGCGCGTTCTTCGCCCCCGACCTGCGCTACTCGTCGGTCCAGACGCCGGAGGGAGCGGTCCGCGAGTTCAAGACGATGGTCAGGAACCTGCACGCGGCCGGTCTCGAGGTGATCCTCGACGTCGTCTACAACCACACGTCCGAGGGGAACCATCTCGGCGCCACGCTGTCGCTTCGCGGGCTGGACAACGTGGCCTACTACCGCCTCGAGCCCGACCGCCCGCGCTACTACCGCGATTACACGGGCTGCGGCAACACGCTGAACCTGCGGCATCCCCGGGTGCTGCAGCTCATCATGGACAGTCTGCGGTACTGGGTTCTCGAAATGCACGTGGACGGGTTCAGGTTCGACCTGGCCAGCGCGCTCGCCCGGGAGCTGCACGAGGTGGACAAGCTCGGCGCGTTCTTCGACGTCATTCACCAGGACCCCGTCCTCTCGCAGGTGAAGCTGATCGCCGAGCCCTGGGACCTCGGCGAGGGCGGCTACCAGGTGGGCAACTTCCCGGTCGGCTGGACGGAGTGGAACGGCCGGTACCGCGACACGGTCCGCCGGTTCTGGAAGGGCGACGGCGGGCAGGTGTCCGAGATGGCCACGCGGCTGGCGGGCAGCAGCGATCTCTACGAGCCGAGCGGCCGCCGGCCGTACGCCAGCATCAACTTCGTGTGCGCGCACGACGGGTTCACGCTGGCGGACCTGGTGAGCTACAACGAGAAGCACAACGAAGCCAACGGCGAGCACAACGCCGACGGGACGAACGACAACCTGAGCTGGAACTGCGGCGTGGAAGGGCCCTCGTCGGACCCGGCCATCACGGCCCTGCGCGAGAAGCAGCGGCGGAACTTCCTGGCGACCCTGCTGCTCTCGCAGGGCGTCCCCATGATCTGCGGGGGCGACGAGATGGGCCGCACGCAGCACGGCAACAACAACGCGTACTGCCAGGACAACGAAACGAGCTGGCACGACTGGAACCTGGACGACGCGCGGCGCGACCTGCTGGCGTTCGCCCGGACCGTGGTCTGGCTCAGGAAGACGCAGCCGGTGCTCCACAGGCGGCGGTTCTTCCAGGGACGGAGCATCAGGGGCGCCGGCGTGACCGACATCCAGTGGCTCGATCCCTCGGGGCGCGAAATGGACGACGCCGCCTGGGGCGCGTCCTTCGCCAGGTGCCTCGGCGTCAGGCTGAACGGCAACGCGCTGGCCGAGACCGACGAGCGCGGCGACGCGGTCACGGGGGACACGCTGCTCCTGCTCCTCAACGGCCATCACGAGTCGCTTCGATTCGTGCTGCCCGCCGAGGCCGGGCACTACTGGGAGCGCGTCCTCGACACGGCCCGCCGGCAGTGGCGCGCGCCCCTCTCGGTGCGGCGGGCGTCTTACAGGCTGTCGGGCCGGTCGCTGGCGCTCTTCGCGCTGCGACCGGTCTCCGAAGACAGGCGTCCGTGACCCGGCCGGCCGGCCTCGCGTCGGCCCGGCGCGGCGGCCGCGAAAACGGCGGGTCCGTCAGGGCGCGGCGGATCGGAGGGCATAGACGCCGCCCGGCTTGCTGCACAGCCAGCCCTCCCTCACGCACTCGTCGAGAAGGCGCCCGCAGCAGGAGCCGTCGAGGGCGAACAGGCGCGCGGCCTGGCGGACCGACAGGCGGAGGCCCGGCATCTCCTCGTACTCGGCGCGAATCCGCCGGGCCAGGCGGACCCGCTCCTCTTCACGCCGGCGGCCCGGCCGCGGCACCGTGCGGACCCCGGGCGAAACTCCAGGACCCAGGCTCCCCAGAACGCTCGCGTCCTCGGGCCGGAAGTGGTCGGATGGCTGGTCGTGCATGGTCTTCTCCTCGTCGCTCCCGGGCGCTGGCGCGCGGTCCCGGCCCGGAAGTCCATCCTGCCAAGGTGCACCCGGAGGCCGCAATCGGGGCCGGCCGCAGTGGGCATGGGGGAATGCCCCATGCCCGCCTCGCCCGCCCCGAGCCTCGGCGCGCCGTCGCCGGGACCGGGCCCTGTGCTAGAGTCCCCTCGATGCGGGTCGTCGTCATCGTCAATCCCGTCGCGGGCGGGCGCCGCCGAAGCCTGCCGATCGACGACCGGGTTCGCCTCGTGCGCGACGCGCTGGCGCGGCACGGCGCCGACGGCCGCGTCGTGCTGACCGAGCGCCCGGGCCACGCCCCAGACCTCGCGCGGCGGGCGGTCCAGGACGGGGCCGACATCGTCGTCGCCTGGGGCGGCGACGGGACGATCAACGAGGTCGCGTCGCAGCTCGTGGGCACCCGGGCCGTGCTCGGCATCGTCCGCGCCGGGTCGGGCAACGGGATGGCGCGCGAGCTTCGCATCCCGGCGGCTCCCGACGCGGCGCTCGACGCGGCGCTGGCGGGGCGCGCGCGGTCGATCGACACCGGCGAGATCGAGGGGCGCCCCTTCTTCAACGTCGCCGGCATCGGGTTCGACGCGGCGATGGCCGCCGAGTTCAACCGCCTCGGCGGCGAGCGCCGCGGCACCCTTCTCTACGGCCTGCGGGTGGCGCGGGCGGCGCTCGGCTACCGGGCGAACCGCTACCTCGTCGAGGTCGGCAGCCACCGGGTCGAGGCCCGCGCCCTGGTCGTCGCGATCGCCAACTTCCCCCAGTACGGCTCGGGCGCCGTCATCGCCCCCGCGGCCAGTCCCGACGACGGGGCGTTCGACGTGGTGGTGGCGGAGGAGCGCGGCGCGTTCGGACGCCTCGCCCTCGTCTTCCGGGCCCTGGCCCGGAGCATCGACCGCGCGCCGGGCGTGACGACGATGAGGGGGGCGGGCGTCGTGGTGACCGCCGACGGCCCGATCGGCTTCCACGTGGACGGTGAGCCGCACGAGGGCGGACCGGTCGTCAGGGCCGGGCTGCGCCCCTCGGCGCTGCGGGTGATGGCGCCGCGAGGCGCCTGATATACTCCCTGCTATGACGATTCCCGGGGGTCCCGGCGGCAACAGCCGGCCCGATTCGGCGCCGCTCGACTTCATCCGCGAGATCATCAGGAACGACCTCGAGTCGGGGAAGCACTCGACCGTCGCCACCCGCTTTCCGCCCGAGCCGAACGGCTACCTGCACATCGGTCACGCCAAGTCGATCTGCCTCAATTTCGGCGTGGCCGAGGAGTTCGGCGGCACCTGCAACCTGCGGTTCGACGACACCAACCCGACCAAGGAGGACGTCGAGTACGTCGACTCGATCATCGACGCCGTCCACTGGCTCGGCTTCGACTGGGGGACCCGGCTCTACTACGCCTCCGACTACTTCGAGCGGATCTACCAGTACACGCTCGGCCTGGTCCGCGAGGGCAAGGCGTACGTGGACGACCTGACGGCCGATCAGATCCGCGAGTACCGCGGGACGCTGACCGAGCCCGGCAAGGAGAGCCCGTGGCGCAACCGGCCGGTCGAGGAGAACCTCGACCTGTTCGAGCGGATGCGCCGTGGGGAGTTCGAGGACGGCGCGAAGGTGCTGCGGGCGAGGATCGACATGGCGTCGCCGAACCTGAACCTGCGCGACCCGGTGATCTACCGCATCCGGCACGCCGCCCACCACCGGACCGGCGACGCGTGGTGCATCTACCCGATGTACGACTACACGCACGCCATCTCGGACGCGATCGAGCACATCACCCACTCGCTCTGCACGCTCGAGTTCGAGGATCACCGCCCGCTCTACGACTGGACGGTGGACAACCTCCCGGTGCCGAGCAGGCCGCGGCAGATCGAGTTCGCGCGCCTGAACCTCACCTACACGGTGATGAGCAAGCGCAAGCTGCTGCAGCTGGTGCAGGAGGGGCTGGTCTCGGGCTGGGACGACCCGCGCATGCCGACGATTGTCGGCCTGAGGCGGCGCGGGTACACGCCCGAGTCGATCCGCGAGTTCGCCGCCCGGATCGGCGTCGCCAAGCGCGAGAACATGGTGGACGTGGCGCTGCTCGAGGACGCGGTGCGGGACGACCTGAACCGCCGCGCCCGGCGGGCGATGGCCGTGCTGCGGCCGCTGCGCGTGGTGATCGAGAACTACCCCGAGGGGCAGGTGGAGCGGATCGAGATCCCGGTGAACCCCGAGGACGCGTCGATGGGCACCCGGTCGGTGCCGTTCTCGAAGGTGCTCTACATCGAGCGGGACGACTTCCGCGAGGTGCCGCCGCCCAAGTACTTCCGGCTCTCGCCCGGCCGCGAGGTGCGGCTGCGCGGGACGTATTTCCTCAAGTGCGGGCGGGCGGTGAAGGACGCGTCCGGCGAGGTGACGGAGCTGCGCTGCACCTACGACCCGGCGACGCGCGGCGGATCGTCGCCCGACGGCCGCAAGGTGAAGGCGACGATCCACTGGGTGTCGGCGGCGCACGCGCTCGACGCGGAGGTGCGGCTGTACGACCGGCTGTTCACCGTCCCCGACCTGCACGACGCCGAGGAGGGGCGCGACTGGAAGTCGTACCTCAACCCCGACTCGCTCGAGGTGCTGCGCGGCGGCAAGGTGGAGCCGGGCCTCGACGGGGCGGCGCCGCTCTCGGCGTTCCAGTTCGAGCGGCTCGGCTACTTCTGCGTCGATCCGGACACCCGCCCCGGCGCGCTCGTCTTCAACCGGACGGTGCCGCTGCGCGACACGTGGGCGCGAACCCAGGCTCAGGCCACGTAGGACCCGAGCCCCGACCCGGAGCGTTCGATGAACCAGAAACTGCAGGACAAGCAGGACGTGATCGCGCAGTGGTCGTTCGACACTCGCCCGATTCTCGGCCGGTTCCACCTGTGGCTCGAGGACGTCGAGGTGGAGTGGGTCAGGGGCGAGCCGGCGAAGGAGTTCACGCGCGAGCTGTCGTTCCTCGACGGCCGCATGGAGCGGCTGTTCGCCATGACCGGCGCGGTCACCGCGCTCGGCACGCAGGTGTTCGGCAAGCCGGGCGCGGGCGCCCGCCTCGACAAGGCGGGGCTCAACCAGGCGAAGAAGGACGCGGACGCCATCTCGGCGTACGCGATGAGCGAGAGCCTCTGGTACCTGTCGCGCCAGCTGCCCGAGAACCACGCGATCATGGTGTGCCTCGGCGAGGGGCTGATGCCGAAGGCCGGCGAGACGCCCGAGATGGGCTCGAACCCGCAGATCGGCTTCGGCCGCGTCTACGCGCGCCCCGGGGTCGCCCGCTGGCTCGACCAGCGCGTCGTCCGGCTCCTCAACGACCCGGCCTACGGCTGGTGCGGCTTCTACGACGAGATCAAGTCGTCGGGCATCACCGTCTGGGGCGCCGCCATCGACACGCTCGAGAACACGTCGCGGTTCGCCAAGGGGAGCCCGACGGGGCCGATGACGGTCCTGCACCTGTTCAACCAGCCGCTGCACGTCGCCCGCCCCTACGAGGGGTACGTCGGCATGGTCGTGATGCCGAAGGAGGTCGCGCAGACGGCGGCCGACCAGGCGTGGCTCGTCAACTTCCGCACGCCGCGCGGCCGGATCGTCGAGGCGATCGAGCGGACCTACCCCGGGATCCGGCGGGACCACATCCACGTGTGGACGCTCGGCGGCAAGGCCCGCGCGCCGCGCATCGCGTCGCTCTGGAAGGCCTGGCAGGACGAGGGCGTCCACGTCGTCGAGGACGGGTGGATGCTGCCGAGCGGGATCCCGGCCTTCACCGAGTCGGGCACCTACGCGCCCACCTACCGCGTGGGCACCTGGAGGGACGCCGCGGGCGAGCTGCACCTGTTCATGACCGACGGCTACGCGGCCTCGGCCGAGGCGGTGCAGTCGGCGACGCTCGGCCCGATGCTCGGCCTCGACGTCTCGATGGTGCCGTTCACCTCGCGCTTCGACCTCTCCTGGGAGAAGGAGCAGGAGGTGATGCGGCTCGACCCGGACGCCCGGGACTTCGCCGGCCGGATCGGCGCCCTGGTCGGCCCGACGGCCGACGAGGACACCGTCGCGAACTACGCGCGGATGATCCGGGAGGCCGCCAGCGCGGGCCTGCTGCCCGGCCGGGCCACGCTGACCGCCGACGACTTCTTCCCCGAGAAGCGCTGGGAGGTGCTGGCGGTCTCGGGCTACATGGGGCCGGACCCGTACTCGGGCGCCCCCGGCGTCGAGGAGGTCGGGCCGGGCGTCTACCGCGCGACGGCGAGGCTGGCTTCGTCGGGCGGCGACAAGCGGATCAAGCTGACGCTCAGGCTCGGCGAGACGCTCGAGCAGAGCCGGCTGGTGTTCAGCCCGCTGCTC
>JAJXZZ010000159.1 GCA_021779795.1 Acidobacteriota bacterium
CTACCGCGCGGCGAACGCGTCGGGCGGCAGCGGCTTCCTCGGGAACATCTCGTCGGCGTTGGCCGCCAGGTAGGCGAACCCGGCCACGATCGTGGACATCCGGACGACGTCGGTCGGCTGCAGCCGCTCGTAGGTGTCCATGTTCGAGTGGTGCGTCACGCCGCTGTACTCGATCGGATCCTGGATGAACTGGAAGCCGGGCAGGCCGACGCCGTCGAACGACAGGTGGTCGGTGCCGCTGGTGTTCCGGATCGTCAGCGTGGACATCCCCAGGCTCCGGAACGGCTCCATCCACTCGCGGAAGATCGGCGCGGCCGCGTCGTTCCCCTGGAGGTAGACGCCGCGCAGCGCGCCCGTGCCGTTGTCGATGTTGAGGTAGACCGAGAGCTTGTCGTAGTCGGCCTTCCTCACGATCGGCCCCTGCGGCCCGAACATGCCGGGCGGCGGGCCGCCGGCGGCGCGCTGGCCGGCCTGCTGGCCCGGCGCCGGCAGCCGGGTGGCGTAGTGCGCCGCCACGTACTCGCGCGACCCGAGGAGCCCCTGCTCCTCGCCCTCCCAGAAGCCCACGCGCACCGTGCGGCGCAGGCGGACGCCGGACGCCTTCAGGATGCGGACCGCCTCCATCATCGCCGCCACGCCGACGCCGTCGTCGGCGGCGCCGGTGGCCGAGTGCCACGTGTCGATGTGGGCGCCGAGCAGCACGACCTCGCCGGCCTTGTCGGTGCCGGGGATCTCACCGACGACGTTGAAGACCTCGGGGTTCGGGTAGTAGGTGTTCTTGATGTCGGCCGCGATGGTGACCGGGATCTTCTTCTGGAGCATCCGGGCGATGCGGTCGTAGTACTCCGCGGCAATCGACACGGCGGGGAGCGTCGTGGTCGGGTCGGCGGTCCGGTCGCCGCTGATCTGGTAGAGGCCGTGGCCGATCGGCACCGTCGTCAGGGTGCCGACCGCCCCCTCGGCCCGCAGGAAGTTGTTGCGGGCGATGAGGAAGGCGCGGTCCGGGCGCCGGCCGCGGGCGCGCGGCCCCTGCGGCGTCGGCAGCACCTCGAGCGCCGCCAGTTGGTCGGCGCTGAGCCGCGTGGCGCGGGGCTCCCAGAACGCCTCCACCTCGGGCGGCTCGACGAGCAGGACCCACTTGTCCTTGAGCGTGCCCTTGTATTTCTCGAGATCCTTCTCGTTGGCCGCCGTGACGAGCGCGGCGCCGGCGCTGACCAGGCCGCTCGTGCCCGGCGTCCAGCCCATCGGCGTGCCCGGCACCGCGAAGTGCACGGGCGCCGTCACTGCCATGTAGAACTTATCGTTGGCCCAGCCGCGCTCGAAGTCGTTCCGGTTGGCCCACGGCTCGATCGCCACGTTGGCGAGCCCCCACCCCTTCAGCGTCGAGACCACCCACTCGGCGGCCTTCATCGCCATCGGCGAGCCCGTCAGGCGCGGGGCGTAGACGTCCGAGAGGTAGCTGTTCAGCTCCATGACCTGCGAGTGCTGCAGGCCCTCGGTCTTGATCTTGTCGAGGTCGGCGTAGTTGATCGTCCCGCCGCCGGCCCGCAGGACGGGGCCCGACAGCATCACCGCGCACGCCACGGTCAGCGCGCACGACATCCACACGACGCGTCTTCTCATGTGCATCTCCGGGAGGCGGGGCCGCGGCCGCGGAGGAGTCCTGAGGCCGGCCCCGGCATGGCCCGCGTTTCTATCACGGTCCAGCCGGAGTGGCAAGCGCCTTGTGGATGGCCGGCGGGCGGGCGCCCGCGGGTCAGCGGGCGCGGAAGGTGATGATGCCCCGCACCATGTCGTACGGGGAGACGCTGACGGTGACCCGGTCGCCGGTCACCACCTTGATCCGAAAGCGGCGCATCCGGCCGCTGAGCTGCGCGAGCACTTCATGCCCCGCGTCCGCCTGGACCCGGTACAGCCCGCCGCCGTGGATGGAAGTGACGGTGCCCTGGATGTCGAGAAGATCGTCCTTGCTCAATGTGCAATCCCTCTGTTGACGGCTCTGCCCGCTTCGCGCTGCCGCTTCCCCGCGCCGAGGCCTCGTGCTGACGGTAGACACACCGCACGTGAGGAGAGCGAGCCTGGAGGACTCGGATCGGCGCGTGCCGCGGCCCTGCGAAGGTTGGCGACACTGTCATTCTACCACGCCGGCGCACCCCCGCCGGCATTCCCTCCTTGATTCGCGGGCCGGAACGGCGTACTGTCTGAGGTGCTTCGTTCCGGTTACCCCCGTTCTCATCGAGGTCCTCATGGCAGGGTTCAAGGTTGGCGACCGCGTCTCGCAGGCGAATTACGGCACGGGCACGATCACCAGCGCGGACGACCACCACACGGTGATCGAGTTCGACGAGCACGGCGTCAAGACGTTTGCCACCAACGTGGTCGTCCTCGAGAAGACGGCGTCTCCAGCCCCCGAGAAGGCGTCCAGGAGCCGGCGCGCGTCGAAGCCCCGCGCCAAAGCCTGAGCGCCTGAGCTACAATTCCCCGCCCGTCGATCCGCCCGGCGATTCCGGCCGGCCAGGGCCAGCTATGAAAACACGACTCGCGATCCTGGTGTGCCTGTTCGTCACCGCCACCGCCGCCGCGCAGGCGGCCCCGCAGTGGCTGCGCTACCCCGCGATCTCGCCCGACGGCAAGACCATCGCCTTCACCTACCGCGGCGACATCTACCGGGTGCCGGCCGCCGGCGGCACCGCCGTGCCGCTGACGCAGCACGACGCCGAGGACTTCATGCCCGTCTGGAGCCACGACGGGCGGACCATCGCCTTCGCGTCCGACCGCTTCGGCAACTTCGACATCTTCGTCATGCCGGCCGAGGGGGGCGAGGCCCGCCGCCTCACCTTCCACTCGGCGCCGGAGTTCCCGTACACCTTCTCGCCCGACGACAAGTCCATCCTCTTCGGCGCCGCGCGCATGGACACGGCCGCCAACCGGATGTTCCCCGCCGCCTCCCAGCCCGAACTGTACCGGGTGCCGGTCGCCGGCGGACGGGTCGAGCAGGTCCTGACGACGCCCGCCGAGGACGTGAAGGTGAGCCGCACGGGCCAGTTCCTGCTCTACCACGACAAGAAGGGGGGCGAGAACCCCTGGCGCAAGCACCACACCTCGGCCATCACGCGCGACATCTGGATCTACGACGCCAAGGCCGGGACGCACCGCAAGATCACGACCTTCGCCGGCGAGGACCGCAACCCCGTCTTCACCGACAACGACCAGGCGTTCTACTACCTCAGCGAGGAGTCCGGCTCGTTCAACGTCCAGAAGATGAGCCTGCAGGGCGGCAAACCGCAGGTCGTCACGTCGTTCAGGAAGCTGCCGGTGCGCTTCCTCAGCCTCTCCGACGCCGGCACGCTCTGCTTCGGCTACGACGGCCAGATCTACACGATGCGGCCGGCGGACCAGCCCCGACCGGTGGCCATCGCCATCGCCGCCGACGCGAAGGTCAACGATCGGCAGGTCGTGCCCGTGACCGGCGGCGCCCGCGAGCTGGCCGTGTCGCCGACGGGCAAGGAAGCGGCCTTCGTCTTCCGCGGCGAGGTCTTCGTCACCGCCGTCGAGGGCACCGCCACCAAGCGGATCACCAACACGCCCGACCAGGAGCGCGGCGTCAGCTTCTCGCCCGACGGCAAGGCGCTGCTCTACGCCTCCGAGCGCGACGGCCACTGGGGGATCTACCAGGCGCGCCGGGCGCGCGACGAGGAGCCGTACTTCTACGCCAGCACCGTCATCGAGGAGAAGCCGCTCATCGTCAACGCGCACCAGGTGACGCAGGCGAAGTACGCCCCGGACGGGAAGGAAGTGGCCTACGTCGAGGACCAGGCCACGCTGAAGGTCCTCAACCTCGCGAGCGGGCAGAGCCGGACGCTTCTCACGAGCAAGGAACTGGACGAGGGCGAGCAGCAGTTCGAGTGGAGCCCCGACGGCCAGTGGATCCTCTTCGGCTACGCCGTGCCCGGGTTCGCCCCCGGCGAGGTGGGCATCGTGCGCGCCGACGGCCGGAGCCCGGCCGTCAACCTGACCCGGAGCGGCTTCAACGACGGCCGCGGCCGCTTCATCCTCGGCGGCAAGGCCATGATCTGGTTCAGCAACCGCGACGGCCTCAAGGCGGTGGCGCAGAGCGGCGGCGCCCAGTCCGACGTCTACGCGATGTTCTTCACGCAGGACGCCTGGGACCGGTACCGCCTGACCAAGGAGGAGCTGGCGCTCGTCAAGGAGGCCGAGGACAAGAAGGACAAGGACAAGCCGAAGGCCAAGGACGCCGCGGAGGCGCCGAAGGACGCCCCGGCCGAAGCCGTCGCGCTCGACCTCGCCAGCGCCCCCGACCGGAAGACGCGACTGACGGTCAACTCATCCGCCCTCGGTGACGCCGCCGTCAGCAAGGACGGCGAGGTGCTCTATTACCTCGCGCGCTTCGAGAAGGGGATGAACCTCTGGTCCACCAACCTGCGGACGAAGGAGACGAAGATGCTGCTCGCGCTCAACGCGCAGAGCGGGACGCTGGCGTGGGACAAGGACCAGAAGGCGCTGTTCCTGCTCGCCGACGGCGGCATCTCGAAGATCGACCCCGCGTCGGCCAAGCGCGAACCGGTCGCCATCCGCGGCGAGATGACCGTGAACGCCGCCGCCGAGCGGCAGCAGCAGTTCGACCACGTCTGGCGCACGGTCAAGGACTCGTTCTACACGGCCGGCTACCACGGCGCCGACTGGGACGGCCTCCGGACGGCCTACGAGAAGTACCTGCCGCACGTCGGCAACAACTTCGAGTTCGCCGAGATGCTGGCCGAGATGCTCGGCGAGCTGAACATCAGCCACAGCGGCGCGAGCTACGTGTCGCGGGCGGCCGACCAGGACGAGACGGCCGCCCTCGGCGTGTTCCCCGACCCGGCCTGGAAGGGCGTCGGCATCAAGGTCGTCGAGGTCGTCAAGGGCGGCCCGCTCGACAAGGCGGGGATCGACGTCAAGCCCGGCATGGTCATCGAGGCGATCGACGGCGAGACGGTCGCCGCCGACAAGGACCCGGCGCAGTACCTGAACCGCAAGGCCGCCCACCAGACGCTGCTGCGCGTCGCCGACGGCGACCGCCGCTTCGACGCCGTCGTCCGGCCGATCACGCTCGCCGAGGAGAACCGCCTGCTCTACGCGCGGTGGGTGAAGCGCAACGAGGAGGAGGTCGATCGCCTGAGCCACGGCCAGCTCGGCTACATCCACGTGCCCGGGATGAACGACGGCGCCTACCGCTCGGCCTACGAGGAGGTCATGGGCAAGTTCGCCACGCGCCAGGGGATCGTCGTGGACACGCGCTTCAACGGCGGCGGCGACCTCGTGGCCGACCTGGCGATGTTCCTGAGCGGGAAGAAGTTCTTCGAGTACACCAGCGACCGCCGCGCCAACGGCTACGAGCCGAACTTCCGGTGGACCAAGCCGAGCATCTCGATGGCCAACGAGGCGAACTACAGCGACGGCCACTGCTACGCCTACGCGGTGAAGGCGCTGCACCTCGGCAAGCTGGTCGGCATGCCGACGCCCGGCACCTGCACGTTCGCCGGGTGGGAGAGCCTGGGCGACGGCATTCGCTGGGGCGTGCCGCACGAGGGCGTGAAGGACGCGACGACGGGCAAGTACCTGGAGAACCAGCAGACGGTGCCCGACATCCAGGTGATGAACGACTACAGCGTCGTCATCGCGGGGCGGGACCAGCAGCTCGAGGCGGCGGTCGCCGAGCTGATGAAGGAGATCAAGTAGCCGCCCCCCGGGCGGCCGACTGGTAGAGCGCCAGCCAGCGCTCCACCACGACGTCCCAGGAATACCGGCGGGCCACTTCCGCGCCGCGGGCCGAGAGATCGGCTCGCTGCGCGGGGCTGCCCGCCAGCTCGCGCAGCGCGGCCGCCAGCGCGGCGTCGTCACCCGGCGGCACCAGCCGCGCCGCCCCTTCCATCCACCAGGCGTACCCGAAAATCCCCGACGCGACGACCGGACGGCGATAGGCCATCGCCTCGAGGGGCACGAGCCCGAAGCTCTCGCCTCCCATCGACGGCACCGCCACCAGGTCGGCGGCCTCGAACACCCGCGCCAGGCCCGGCTCGGTGACCTCCCCGCCGAAGCTGACCGGCAGGCCCGACGTCTCGCCCCGCCAGCCCTCCGCGCCGCGGCCGATGGCGGTGACGGTCAGCAGGCCCGGCGCCTCGGCCTCGATCCGCCGCAGGGCGCGCACCAGCACGCCGAATCCCTTCCGCGGCTCGTCGAGGCGGCCGAGGAACAGCACCGACACCGGCCCCGCCGTCTCCCGGAGGGGCGCCGGCGAGGCCGGCAGCGCGATGGCGTTCGGGATGATCTCGAACGCCGCGCGGTGGTAGCGCGTGGCGAATTCCCGGGCCGGCTCGGACACGGCGACCCGCGCGTGCAGCCGCGACCAGACGGCCTGCGCCCACGGCCACGCCCACAGGTAGCCGCGGCTGGTCTCGGAGTAGGTGTGGAACGTCCCGACCCGCAGCGCGTTCCGCGGCGCCAGCCACAGCAGGGCCGCCGACGGCAGCGGGCTGACCGGCTCCTGCACGTGGACGACGTCGGGGGCGAAGTCGCGGACCAGGCGGCGCAGCGGGAGGAGCAGGCGAGGATCGACGGGGACGCGGCTGGCGGCGCCGTTGAACGGGATCGTCGAGACGCGGCCGACGACGGTGACGCGCGGGTCGTGCCCGAGCACGTCGGCCGACGCCGGGCCGACCAGGCGGGCATCCACGCCGCGCGCGGTCAGCGCGTCGAGCAGGCCGAGCACGTGGCGGTTGACGCCGCCCGGCACGTTCAGGTCGTACGGCGTCGCGAGGAGGACCCGCAGGCTCATGACCGGACCGCCAGGGACATCGAATGAGAATATGGCAGCGGCGCGTCGAATGGAAGCGCGGCGCAGCCCGGCGGCGCCCGCGCGGGCATCGCTCAGCCGCGGGCGTCGTGGGCCCGCGAGAGGACGAGATCGAGCAGCGCCGGATGCGTGAGCACGAGGCCGAGCAGCGGCGCCGACAGGCGCGGGTGCTCGAACGTCCATCGCGCGGCCGTTCCCAGCCGCAGCCTCGGATGGTAGCGGCTTCGCCAGGCCGCGATGTACCGCTCGACGGCGGGCCCGGGTTCGGCGGTCCCGCCCGCGGCAAGCGCCGCGGCCAGCACCGGGCCGGTGCCCAGCGCGCGGCTGATCCCCTCGCCCATGAACGGATCGCCGACGGCCGCCGCGTCGCCGGCGACGAGCGGCCCGTCGCTCCGCCACATGTCCGTCGAGAACGGCAGCGGCCCGACGCCGCGGAACGCGCCGGTTCTCCTCGCGGGCCCGAGGGCGCCGGCCAGCGCGAGTTGCTCGACCGCCGAGGC
>JAJXZZ010000160.1 GCA_021779795.1 Acidobacteriota bacterium
TCCGTGGTCTATCCCGGACATGGCGACGTCGGGCCCAGGGGGGACCTGCGCGCACCCTTCTGGTTCACGGGTTGGTGACCTCGACTTTGTCGCTCCATTTCACAAGGGGAGGCAACTCGCGCGGTGTCAAGGGATTCACGACGTCGAGAAGTGCTTGATCCGTGTGAGCGGTCGAGGTATTGTAGGCGCCACTATCCATAAGCCCCGGGAGGATCGGAATGAAAGGTTTGAGATTCGGTTATCTGTTCTTGGCAGTGGCCGTGATGCTGCTGCTCGCTGGCGGGAGCCCGCAGGCGTTCCACTCCGGCGGCGTCGCCGAGTGCACGGGCTGCCACAGCATGCACTCGCCCGCACCCGCAGGGGACTATCTGCTCGTCGCGAGCGACCCCAGCTCGACGTGCCTGTCGTGCCACCAGCACGCCGGTGACACGGGCCCGAGCGGCTACCACATTTCGACGGCCGAGGCCGACATGCCGGCCGGCGTGCCGCCCAAGCAGCGGACGCCCGGCGGCGATTTCGGCTGGCTGAAGAAGGACTACACGATGACCATCCGGGGCACGACGAGCACCGAGTATGGTCAGACGCATGGCCACAACATCGTGGCGGCGGACGTGGGCTACGTGGCCGACACCGACAACACGACGGCGCCGGGCGGCACGTTCGTGTCGGCGAAGCTCGGCTGCGACAGCTGCCACGACCCGCACGGCGGCGTGCGCCGCCTGAGCGACGGCACCTACGCCAACGTGATTCACACGCCGGGCGCGACCAACGCCCCGGTGATCGGCTCCGGCTCCTACGACACCAGCGTGATGCCGGCCGCCGGCCAGGCCGTGGGCGCCTACCGCCTGCTGCGCGGCCTGGGCGACACGTCGCAGGGCGTGGACTTCGCCGGCGTGGCGATCGCCGTCACCCCGGCCACCTACAACCGGACCGAGGCGGCGACGCAGACCCGCACCGCCTACGGCGCCAACGGGATCGACACGTGGGGCAACTGGTGCGCCACCTGCCATCCCGACATGCACTCGAGCGGCAACTACGTGCACCCGATCGACCAGAGCCTGGGCAGCACCGTCGCCAACAACTACAACGCCTACGTGAAGTCGGGCGACCTGACCGGTTCGGCCACGACGTCGTTCACCTCGCTGGTGCCGTTCGCCGAGAACACCGGCGACATCGCGACCCTGCAGTCGCACGCCAAGAACAACAACTCGTACTTGAACGGCCCGGGCAGCTCCGACAAGGTGATGTGCCTCTCCTGCCACCGCGCGCACGCCAGCGGCTGGACCGAGGCGCTTCGCTTCAACGTCGAGGGCGAGTTCATGATCTACAACGGCCTCTACCCCGGCCTCGATACGACGCCGTCGGTGCCGCAGTTCGCCCGCGGCCGGCAGTCGATCGAGACGCAGGCCGCCTACTACGATCGCCCGGTGACGACGTTCGCCACCTACCAGCGCGTGCTCTGCAACAAGTGCCACGCGAAGGACTAGGTTCGGACGCGATGATCTAGGCAAGTTCGAAAAGGGCTGGGTCACACCAGCCCTTTTCTTTTGCGTGCCGCGGGGCGGCACCGCATCCAGCTGCTCATGGCCGAGACGAATCGACGGTGGAGCGTCGGCGTGCTGGTCGCCTGCGCGCTGGCCCTTGGCGCGGGCGCCGCGTCCGCGCAGGTCAGGGCGACGTACCTGTACTCGCTCTCCAATTTCGTGGGGCCCTTCCAGTACAACGGCGTGCACGTCAACGTGGACTGGGAGCGGGACGAGACGTACCTCGTCTACCAGAACGTGGTGCGCGTGTTCAACCGGACCGGCATGGAGGTCTTCAGCTTCGGCGACGACCTCGACGTCGGCGGCATCGTCGATGCCGCCGCCGACGCGAACGGCGACGTCATCGTGCTGTCGTACAAGCAGGGGCCGCTGGTGACGCGGTGCAGCTTCCGCGGCGTGCCGATCGGCCGGATCGAGATCACGAACCTGCCGGCGGGCGAGACCTTCAGCGCCAGCCGGCTGATCGTGCGGAACGGCCTGTTCTACTTCGCCGACCTGGCGGCGTCCACGGTGACGGTCACGACGCCGGACGGCCGGTGCCGTCAGCGCATCGACTTCCGCCGCCTGATCGGCGCGCGGGAGGTGGAGCGGGCCGGCGCCGAGATGTTCGGGTTCACGGTGGACCAGGACGGCAGCCTCCTCTTCACGATGGCCACGCTGTTCCGCGTCTACAAGTACTCGCCTGACGGGACGATGACCTTCTTCGGGCGGGCGGGCTCGTCGCCCGGCCGGTTCGGTATCGTGGCGGGCATCGCCACCGACAGCCGCGGGGACGTGCTGGTGTCGGACAAGCTGCGGTCGGTGGTGATGGTGTTCGACAAGGACTTCCGGTTCGTGTCCGAGTTCGGATCGCGCGACGCCAGGACCGGCGGCCTGATCGTGCCCGACAGCCTCGCGGTTGACCCGGAGAACCGGGTCTACGTCTCCCAGTGGCGGCGGCGGGGCATTAGCGTGTTCGCGCTGGCCTTCGATTGACGCGGCCGCCGGGCAGGCTTGTCGTCGGGGCCTGCCATCCGTAGAATTGTCGGGCGCCAGCCGCCGGTCGTGGTGCGGCGCGGGCGTCCTGTCGGCTGAAACGAGTTCGTGTCACAGCTTCTTCGCCTGGCCACCCTCGCCCTGGTCTTCCTGGTCCCCGCCGCGGCCCGTGCGGCCGATGGAGGGCTCTACCTCTACCTGCAGCCGCTGCCCGCCGAGGCGTCGCGCCTGACGCTCGAAATCGCGTCGGTGTCGGCCGTGAGCGGCAGCGGCGCCGAGAGGCCGCTCGCGCTGGCCTTCACCGTCGTGCGCGAGGCCGACGGCCGCCGGCAGCGCCTGCTGGCGTCGGGGCGGCTGCCGGAGGGCCCGTACACGGGGCTGGCCGTGACGATCCGGCGGGCAACGCTGCGCGGTCCGGATGGGGAAGTCTCGCTGGCCGTGCCGGAGGGGCCCGTGCGCGCCGACGTCCCGCTGACCGTCGCGCGCCGGCGCCCGGTACTCGTGTGGCTGTCGCTGAAGGTTCCCGAGCGGCTGGCGGGAGCCTCCGCCCTCAGCCCCGCGTTCGCGGCCGTCGTGCCGCCGCGGCCGATCGCCGACCATGCCGGCTTCGTGGCCAACACCCGGTCGAACACGGTCACCGTGTTCGACAAGCAGATCATGCAGGCCGTCGCCGTGATTGACACGTGCGCCGGACCATCGGGCCTCGCGCTCGACCAGCGCCGCCGGCGCCTCTACGTCGCCTGCCCGGACGTCGATGAGATCGAGTCGTTCGACGTCGTCGCGGGCGAGTTGATCGAGACCGCCGACGCGTCGCCGGGGGACCGGCCGCGCGAACTCGCGCTCTCGCCCGACGGCAGCACCCTGGTGTCGGCCAATCAAGGGTCCAACAGCCTCGGCATCTACGACACGGGCCCGCTCAGGCGGGAGGACCGGGTCAACGTCGGCAGCGGCCCGGGCGCGGTCGTCGTCGAGCCGGCGGGCCGCCGGGCGTTCGTGTTCAACACCCTCTCGAACTCGGTGTCGGTGGTGGACATCGCCGGCCGGGCGGTCGCGGCGACGCTCTCCACGGAAGCGCCGCCGCTCCGGGGGCAGTTCAACGCCCGGGGCGACCGCCTGTACGTCATCCACGACCGGTCGCCGTTCATGACCGCGTTCGACACGCAGCAGATGACGACGGTGGCGCGCGTGCGCCTCGGCGGCCCGGCCAGCGCGATCGCCGTCGATCGCGTGCGGGGCCTCATCTGCCTGGGCAGCACCGCCGACACGGCGATCGAGTTCTACGATCCCAACGTGCTGCTGCCGCTGTACACGATGAAGACGAGGGCCGGCGCCTCCTACCTGGCGATCGTGCCCGACGACAGTGACTTGTATATGGTGAGCCCGGACACGCGAAGCCTCCTGGTCGGCCGCCTCGCCGACCGGAAGGTGGTTTCAGAAATCGATGTCGGTGACGGCCCGTGCTGGGTCGCGATCATGGGAGAGAAGTAGGTGCGCCGACCCCTTGCCGCCCTCTCTCTGGTCCTGGCCGGGTCGCTGGTCCTCGTCGCGGCCCAGGCATCCGCCCAGGACGGGATCTTCGAGGGCATGCAGAAGACGGTGGAGCTGACCTACAGTTCCCTGTCCACGACCACGATCTTCGCGTCCGGTGCGGTCACCAAGACCGACACCACCAGCGCCTACCCGACGGTGACGCTGAACCTGAACGGCCTCCTCTTCCCGCAGGTCAGGCTGAACACCGGCGGCACGTTCGAGCTCAACCGGATGACGAGCGACACCAACGGCTCGTCCGCCACGTCCACGATCACGCGGAACCGCCCCTTCTTCCTGCTGCGTTCGACCAACCCGATCTTCGCCCCCGGGTTCGGCTTCTTCAGGCGCGAGGACCGGAACTGGACGAACGGGCGGCTGGACATGAAGCTGATCAACAACGAGTGGGACGGGTACCTCCGGTGGAACCCGTCCGGCGGTCCGCGCAACGAGTTCCAGTTCGTCAGGAACGACACGTTCGACTCGAACCGGACGTTCGAGGACACCACGCGCGACTACGGCACGCTGGTCTCGAACTACACGTACAAGGAGTTCGGCGCCTACTACCGCGGCGCCTATCTCGACACCGACGACAAGCTGCACGACGTGGAGACCACGCAGTGGGTGCACGGCGCCCGGGCGAGCTACGCGAATTCGTTCATCGACAAGCGGCTGTGGGTGGACGGCACGTACAACATCACGCGCCAGGATTTCACGACCGTCGCCCGGGGGAAGGACGGCGAGGTGGCCCTGCCCGTGACCCCGTACGCCGGGCTGTCGGCGCTCAGCGACACGCCGCTGACGGCACGGCTGACCGCGAACCCGCTGCTCATCGACACGAACCTGACCGCCGGCGCCGGCGTGGACCTCGGGCTCCCGGTGCCGCCGGCCGACACGCAGGCGCGCAACATCGGCCTCGACTTCCTCAACCCGGAGAAGGTCAACCGGTTCTGGGTCTGGGTGGACCAGGACCTGCCGATGGAGGTCGCCAACTCCTTCTCGTGGGACATCTACACCAGCCTCGACAACGTCGTCTGGACGCAGGCGACCACCGTGGCGGTGGCGCCGTTCGGCCCCTTCGAGTGCCACTTCCAGATCGACTTCCCGCCCATCACGGCGCGGTACATCAAGGTCGTCACGCGGCCCCTGTCGGCGGCCGTGGCGAACGCGTCGAACTACCCGCACATCCTGGTGACCGAGTTCCAGGCGTTCATGGTCCAGCCCCCGGGTGACGCCCGGGCCACGCTGTCGCAGACGACCCACATCGTCAACGCCGACGTGCGCTACCGGATTCTCGACGCGGCCGCGCTCTACTACGAGGGCTCGTACTTCTACAACGGGCCGAGCGCGGTCAGCGCGCACACCGACACGCTGTCGAACGGGCTCTCGGCCAACCACACGTTCAACCGCTACGTGTCGGCGTTCGGGCGGGTGGCCTACGAGACGGGCACCGAAGGCGGAGACCACCGGAGAGCCCTCGTGACCAACGCCACGGTCACCCTGGACCCGATGCCGACGCTCCGGACGTCCCTGCTCTGGAGCGGGATGGACGAGCGGCTCGCCGGGGTGCCGCGCAGCCGGAACGGGTTCTTCGTCCAGAATTCCGGCCAGCCCTACCAGGGGATCAACCTCCAGTTCGGCGTCGGGTGGAACGTGACGACGGAGCTGACCGGCGCCGTGTCACACGACCAGCTCGTGAACGTGAGCGGCACCGTCGTCCCCAGGGAGCACGTGAGCCTGATCTTCAACTACGACGAGATCTCGTCGAACCGGTCGGGGCCGTACGTGGGGCTGCCCCACGCCCGCACGCAGCGGGGCTACGCGGCCGTCGCCGTGGACCCGACGCGGACCCTCCACCTCGTCGTGGGCGAAGAGGTCGTGACGGTGACGGGCCAGCAGACGATGACGACGCTCGACCTGTCCGCCAACTGGTCGCCGTTCCCGGACGGGGCGCTGCAGTTCCTGTTCTCCTACAACGACGCGCTGCGGCCGCTCGCGTACGGGCGGGACCGCAGCACCCTGGCATCGGTGCGCTGGAACCTGTCGCGCCGCTCGTATATCGACGTGTCCTACCAGCGGATGCGGAGCGAGTTCGTCTTCCAGACGAACGAGTCTCGCGTGTTCAGCACTAGTCTGAGGCTGTTTCTTTGATTCGGGTGAGGCGGCAGCATGAAAAGAGCGCTCAGTGTCGTGGCATTCGTTCTCGTGGGTCTCGTGGTCGTGCCGTCGGTCTGCTCCGCGCAGGTGACCGACGTCTACCGTGACCCGAACATGGACTTCGGCAGCATCCAGAAGGTGGCCGTGATGCCGTTCGCCAACCTCGCCCGCGACCAGGTGGTCGCCGAGCGGGTGCGCGACGTCTTCATCAACCGCCTGCTGGCCATCGACGGGGTCTACGTGATCCCGGTCGGCGACGTCGCCCGCGGGATCGAGAAGATCGGGCCCGCCAACCCGACGACGCCGACGGCCGAGGAGGTCGTCAAGCTCGGGGCGCTCCTCAAGGTGGACGCCGTGGTCACCGGCGTGGTCCGCGAATACGGGGAAGTGCGCTCGGGCACGACCACCGCGAACGTGATCTCGATGAGCGTCCAGGTGATCGAGACCGGGACCGGCCGCGTCGTCTGGAGCGCGTCGTCCACCGCGGGCGGCGTCAGCTTCTGGGCGCGCCTGTTCGGCGGCGGCGGCCAGCCGATGAACCGCGTGACCGAGCAGGCCGTGGACGCGCTCCTCGACAAGCTGATCAGCCCGGCTCGGAAAGGGAAGTAACGGGCCGTGCTGGGGCTGCTCGTGGCGGGCGTGATCTACCTCCTGTTCTTCCTGTCCGGGGCCGCGGCGCTCGTCTACCAGCTCGTGTGGGTCCGCACTCTCACGCTGGTGTTCGGGGGCTCGCACCTGGCCGTGACGGCCGTGCTCTCCATCTTCATGGCCGGGCTGGCCATCGGGGGGTACGCGCTCGGCAGGGTGGCGGACAGGGTGCGGCGCCCGCTGCGCTTGTACGGCCTGCTCGAACTCGGGGTGGCGGCGTTCGCGCTCGTGTTCGCGGGGCTCATGGAGATCTACCCCGCCATCTACGTCCCGCTGGCCAGGGGGCGTGACGACGACGCGATCTACCTCACCGCGGTCCGCCTGCTCTTCGCCACCATCGCGCTGATCGTGCCGACGACGCTGATGGGAGGGACGCTGCCGGT
>JAJXZZ010000161.1 GCA_021779795.1 Acidobacteriota bacterium
GACCTCGAGATCTTCGCCTACGTGAGCGTCGCCGACTACGACCAGTTCCTCGCCATCCAGGAGGACCTCCTGCTGCGGCTGATGGACATCGTCGAGGCGGCCGGCACCGGGCTCGCGTTCCCGTCGCAGACGCTGTACCTCGCGAAGGACGGCGGGACCGACGCCGACAAGTCGGCGCGGGCCGTCGAGGCGGTGCGCGAGTGGCGCGAGCGGGGCGAACTGCCGTTCCCCGACGTCACGCCCGAGCAGAAGGCCGGTCTCCACGGCACGGTCGCCTACCCGCCCGACGAGTCGGTCCTCCGGAAGCCCCGGCCGAAGGCCTGACGCGGCGCCCGCGCATTCGTCCCGGAATCGGTCTACAATCTCGCCCGACGGTCACGGGCTGCCAGCCCGCCCCGCATGGAGTTCAGTGCCGACGCAAAGGGCAGAGGAGGTCCGGTCGTGGAGTTCCTGAATCTCGTCGTGATCCTCGTGACGGCGTTCCTCGTCCTGCGCAGGCCGCAGCGCGAGAAGCTGGCGTTCCGCCTGCTCGTCTTCAGCGTCGTGCTGATGGTCTTCCTGTTCTCGATGGCCACCCGCACGAGCCTGCTGCCGGCGGTCAACTACTGACGTCCGCCGTGGGGACGAAGGAGCAGGTTGTGAGACGAAACGCGCTGTACACCATCCTTGCCCTGGCCGTGCTGGCGCTGGCGGTCGTGCCGATCGGCACCGCGGTGTTCGTGCTGGGGTTCATCGACGGCGACTCGCCCTGCGTGATGTGCTGGGAGCAGCGCATCGGCATGGCGCTCATCGCCCTCATCGGCCTGTTCATCCTGCGCTACGGCCCGAAGCCGAAGTACGTCGGCATGGGCGTGCTCGTCGCGGCGTGGGGCGTGTTCATGGGCATGCGCCACACGGCGATGCACGCCGCGCGCGACGTGGGGCAGGGCTTTAGCCTCGAGATCCTCGGGGCGCACACCTACACCTGGTCGCTGTTCATCTACTGGGTCTCGCTGGTGCTGATGGGCCTGCTGCTGGCGATGACGCGCAAGGAGGATCTCGAGGACCGGCCGCGGACGCTCAGGCCGCTCGAGGCGCTGGCCGGCATCGTCTTCCTCGTCGTCGTGGCGGGCAACATCGTCCAGGCGTTCGCCAGCACGGGGCCGCCGCCGTTCATGGGGCAGGGCGACCCGGTGCGGTTCTCGTTCTCGCCGAGCCACTGGGTCTGGTCCACCGAGGAGTGGCGGCCCGCGCGCATCTCGCTGCGCGGCAGGTGGGCGATCGACCAGCCAGACACGGCCAACCTGCCGTCGGACCCCGCCCGCGGCCCGCTCGCGCCGGTGCCGGTGCTGCAGGTGTCGCGCAGGACGAAGATCGGGTTCCCGCTGCAGGGGACGCCGACCGACCTCGCCTACGATCCGGCGACGTCGCAGTTCCTCGTCACGACCCAACACGGCGTCTACCTGGCCGACGACACGCTGGGCGCGATGCGCCGCTACACGGTCGTCGACGCCGGCTACTCCGTGGATCTCGGGCGGTTCGCCGGCGCGGCGTTCCTCGACAAGGGGGCCGTGCTGGCCGTCGGCGAGAACAAGAGCTTCGTCGTCCTGCAGCCGGCCGAGCAGGCGAACGCCGCGGCCAACTTCCGGTACTTCCTGGCTTCGTTCGACGCCTTCGACGAGCTGTCGCGCTCGCGTTTCGGCACCGTCCGCGCCCACATGATGTACGTGCTCTCGGCGGCGTACGATCCCGCGGACCATTCCGTCTACACCGTCAGCGTGCCGAACAACAAAGTGAAGCGCCTGGTCGTCTCGCGCTTCGACCGGCGCGACATGACGCTGTCCGAGGAGTTCACGCCCGAGCTCGCGCGAGACGCCGGCCTCGACCTGTCGCCCAAGCGCTCGCTGAACGAGTACGTCGTGACCGGCGCGGCCGTCGCCGACGGGGCGCTCTACGCGATCAGCGCCGCCTACGACACGCTGCTGAAGATCGACCTGGCCAGCCACCGCCTGGTCGCGGCCTGGGCCATTCCCGGCCTCTCGGATCCGACCGGCCTGGCGGTCAAGGGGGACGAGCTGTACATCGTCGGAGCCAGCGGGAAGGTGTGGGTGGTGCCGAGTCCTCGGTCGTGACGTGTAGTGGCTGGTTGCTAGTGGTTAGTGGTCAGTGCGTCACGCTGACGGACCAGCCACTAGCCACTGACCACTAGCCACTGACCACTGACCACTGACCACTGACCACTACAGCTCTCTGAGCGCCGTGACGATCGGCAGCCGCATGGCGCGGATGGCGGGGAAGAGGCCGCCGAGCAGGCCGAGGGCGAGCGCCCAGCCGACGCCGAGCGCGAGCAGCGCCGGCGTCACGCGGAACGCGAACCCGACGCTGCTCATGTTCTGCCAGTTCATCGTCGCGGCCTGGTACCCGTTGAAGCCGAAATAGGCGGCCGCCGCGCCCACCGCGCCGCCGACGAGCGCCAGCATCATCGACTCGACGAGCACCGAGACGACCACCGGGCCGCCGCGGAAGCCCAGCGCGCGCAGCGTCGCGATCTCGCGCGTGCGGCTCGCGACGGCCGAGTACATCGTGATGATGGCGACAAACAGCGCGCCGGTGCCCATCAGCAGGCCGACGATGCCTCCGATCAGGACGATCGCGCCGGAAATCGTCCTGGCCTGCGCCGCGTAGTACTCCTGCTCGCGCATCACTTTCACCTTCACGCGGGGATCGGTCGTCAGGTGATCCTTGAACGACGAGTAGGCGTCCGGCGAGGTCAGCCGCACGTAGACCGTCTGGCGGCTGTTCCCCCGGTGATAGAGGGGGGCGAGCACGTTGGCGTCGCACCAGAGCTCCGAGTCGGGCACCGTCCCGCCGGCGTCGAAGATGCCGACGACGCGCCAGCGGTTCGGACCGAGCTTGAGCTCCGACCCGACGTCGAGGCCGCGGTACTCGGCGGCGGCCGCCCGGCCGACGACGACCTCGTTGCGCCCCGGCTCGAACCGGCGGCCCTTGATCATCCTGAAATTGCGCACCGCGAACGCCGCCGGCTCGACGCCGCGAAGCGGCGCGTTGGCCGTCGTGCCCGTGCTCGCCTTGACGAGATCGACGACGACGAACAGTTCGGCCGAGGCGAGCGCCCCCACGTCGGGCCGCCGGGCGATTCCCGGCGCGTCCTTCACGGCCACGACGTCCTCGTGCATCAGGATGCTGGTCATCTCGGCGTCCGAGCCGGCCCGCATGACGATGGCCGTGTCCGGCGACCCGGTATTGCCCATCGTCGTCCTGATCCCCTCCGCGATCGACAGCACCGAAACCAGCACGCCGACGACGCCCGCCATGCCGACGACGGCCACCATCGAAGAGGCCAGCCGGCCGCGCAGCGTCCGCAGGTTGAGGCCCGTGACCACCGCCGCCTGGAACAGTCCGGAGAAGATCCACATGGCGGTCATCCCCTCCGCAGCGCGTCCACGATCCGCAGGCGCATCGCGCCCAGGGCCGGGAAGATGCCCGACACCATGCCGAGGCCCAGCACGAACGCGAGGCCCAGGCCGAGCGAGGAGGTCGGCACGAAGAGGTTCGGCAGCATGTTGGCTGTCGGTATCCGCGGAACCATCAGGCCCGCCAGGCCGAGGCCCAGCAGGCCGCCGACGCCGGCAATCAGGCACGACTCGACGAGCACCAGGACGAGGACCCGCCGGTCGGTGAACCCGAGCGTCTTGAGCACGGCCAGCTCGCTCGTCCGCTCGCGGACCGATTCGGCCATCGTGTTCGCGGTGACCAGCAGGATGATGAAGAAGGCCATCGCGATGATGCTCCGCACGATCAGGGCGATGTTGCCGACCTGGTTGGCGAAGGCCTGCACGAACGCCTTCTCCGTCGTGGTCTTCGTTTCGGCCGGCGAATTGGCGAACTGCCTGTCGAGGGCCTGCGCGATCTGCGCGGCCTTGGACGCGTCGGCGATCCGCACGACGTACCACCCGACGCTGCCCGCCCCGAACAGGCGCGACTCGTCGAAATACTTGTAGTGGAAGAAGAACTGGGTCTCGTCGGTGCCCTCCTCGGCCCCGGTGTAGATGCCGTCCAGGTTGAACTCCCAGTTGAGCGAGTTGTCCTTCTTCCGCCAGATGGTCGCCTGGATCGGGATGCGGTCGCCGACCTTCCAGCCGTACTTCTCCGCGGTGACGCGGCCCACGATGGCGCCCTGGCGGTCCGCCAGCCAGGCCTTCTTCTGAGCCTCGGGCAGCTTGAACTCGGGGTACATCCGCAGGAGGCAGTCGGGGTCCACCGGCGTCTGCATGAAGAAGTTCTTGGGGTCCTGGTAGATGCCGCCGAACCACGTCTGGTGGCAGGCATCGACGACGCCCGGCGTCGAGCGAATCTGCTGGAGGTAACTCTCCGGCAGGAGCTGGATGATCGACACCTTGTGGATCAGCACGAGGCGCTCGTTGCCGGCCAGCTCCACGCCCATGCCGAAGGCCGCCTGGATGGCCGCCAGGAAGCCGTAGAGCATGAACGCCACCAGCACGGCCAGCAGCGTGAAGATCGTGCGCACCTTCCGGCGGAAGAGGCTGTGCCAGAGCAGCGGCAGGAACTTCATGACGCCGGCTCCGTGGCGAGCACGCCCTTGTCGAGGTGCAGCACCCGGCTCGCCCGCGCGGCGGCGTGCGGGTCGTGCGTCACCATCACGATCGTCTTGCCGTTCTCGCGGTTCAGCGCCTGCAGCAGGTCGAGGATCTCGTCACCGGCCTTGCGGTCGAGATCGCCCGTCGGCTCGTCGCACAGGAGCAGCGTCGGATCGACGACGATGGCGCGGGCGATGCCGACCCGCTGCTCCTGGCCGCCGGAGAGCTGCCGCGGGTAGTGGCGCGCGCGATCCGACAGCCCGACGACCCGGAGCGCCGTATCGACATGCCGCTTGCGCTCCTTGCGCGACAGCCGCGTGAGCAGCAGCGGCAGTTCGACGTTCCGCTCGGCGGTCAGCACGGGCAGCAGGTTGTAGAGCTGGAAGATGAAGCCGACGCTCGAGGCGCGCCAGCGCGCCAGCTGGCCGGAGGACATCTCGTCGATCCGCTGGCCGGCGATCGTAATCGTGCCGCGCGTCGGCGAGTCGAGGCCGCCGAGCAGGTTGAGCAGCGTCGTCTTGCCCGAGCCCGACGGCCCCATCAGGGCCAGGAACTCGCCGCGCGGGATCTCGAGATTGACGCCCTGCAGGACGTCGATCCGTTCGCCTCCCCGCCTGAATTCCTTGTGCAGGCCGGACGCGCGGACCAGGATCTCATCGGACATGGCTGCTACCTCACCACGATACGGTCGCCGTCCTTCAAGGACGCGGGCGGAGAGAGGACGATTCGCTCGCCCGGCGCCAGGCCGGACACCACTTCGACGCGGTCGTCGCGCGCGGGCCCGAGGCGCAGGGCCCGGCGTTCCACGCGGTCGCCGCCGACGACGACGAAGACGACCTGGCTGCCGCCGTCGGTGCGCAGCGCCTCCTTCGGGATCGTGACGAGCGGCGCGCTCGAGCCAGCCGGCGTCTCGGACCCGAGAAAGGCGACCTTGATCCCCATGTCCGGCAGGATCCGCGGATCGAGATGGTCGCCCCTCGACCCGGCTCGGGGCGACCCTGAGCTTGCCGACGGGTCGAACGCGATCCGCACGAGGACGGTGGCCTTCTGCCGGTCTGCCGTCGGCACCATCGTGATGACCTTGCCCGGGATCCGCCAGTCCGGGTAGGCATCGAGCACGGCTTCGACGCGCTGGCCCGAAGTCACGCGGTTGATGTAGCTCTCGTTGACGTCCACTTCGATCTCGAGCGACGACATGTCGACGATCGAGCAGATCCCGGTGCGTGTGAACCCGCCGCCCGCCGAGACGGGCGAGATCATCTCGCCGGGCTGGGCGTCCTTCGACACGGCCACGCCGTCGAACGGCGCCACGATCACCGTGTCGGCGACGTCGTTCTGGCGCATCGCGACCTGGCGCTCGGACACGCGCACCTGCTCCTCGGAGAGGGCGAGCCGCGCCTCGTAGGCGCGAACCTCGGTCTCGGCATTGTCGAGATCCGCCTGGTTGGCGATGCCGTCGGCGCGGAGTGAGCGGTAACGCTGCGCGGTCAGCCGGGCCATGTCCAGGCGGACGCGGTTCTCCTTCACCGCGCCGCGCGTGGCGTCGAGCTCGGCCTCGGCGAGCGCCAGCGCCCGATCGGCCGTGGCCGAATCGAGCCGCGCCAGGACCTGGCCCTTCCGCACGGCCTTGCCCTCCTCGACCATCACCTCCACCACGCGGCCCGTGATCTTGGACGATACCGTGGCCCGCCGGCGAGCCACGACGTACCCCGACGCATTGAGTACCGCCGCTCCTCCCTCTCCTGCGGCAGCCGGCTGCTCGACCACCGCCGCCCTCACCTCGATGGCTCGGGGCGCCCGGATCCAGAGCCAGGCCGCGGCGCCGGCGACGACGAGCGCGACGAGCAGGCCCCAGGCCCAGACCGGCATGCCGCCAGAGCCGCGGGCACTGTGGTCGATGCGCAGGTCTTCGAGGGCGCGTGGGTCGCTCGACATGATGGCCAATATTACCCGGAACCGGCCTTGCGGGCCCCCCCGCTCTCGCCTCCCCGGGCATAATGGCGTTTCCGCGGCGAGGCCCGCCGGCGGCCCGCGTTGTCACGATGTTGTCACGGAGATGTCACCAGGGCGACATGGGCCCGTCGTATTCAAACTGAGTAGCGGCCAGCCCGGCCGTAAGCCCGGGCCACTCACGAAGGCAGCCTTTCGAGGTGCACGACCGTGACGTTGACGCGCTCACGCCTCTCCGCCCGGCTCTTCCGCCTGCTGCGGCCCGCGATCCCGCTGGCGCTGCTGGCGCTGCTGCCGATTGCCGTTCCCCGGCTGGCCGCCGAATCGCCTGGGGCGGCCGGTGGCCAGGCCGCCCAGCCCGCCGGGGCCCCGTGCCCCGTCACCGGCGTCATTGCCGCCGGCCAGACCCGGCTGCCCGGCGTCGTCGTCACGGCGACCCCGCGCGGGGGCGGCCCTTCCACGGTCACCTCCACCGGCCTGGACGGCGTCTACACGCTCGCGCTGCCGGCGCCTGGGGCCTACGAGGTCAAGGCCGAACTGGCGGCCTTCGCCACGGTGACCAGGGAGCTGACGCCGGCGTCGTGCGGGACGAGGCTGGACCTCGTGATGACGCTGGCCTCCCGCGTGCCGGCCGCGGCGGCAGCGCCCGCCGGCGGGTCCGCGCCCCA
>JAJXZZ010000162.1 GCA_021779795.1 Acidobacteriota bacterium
TCCAAATCACACGTGCGACATCGCCCGCTTCCCCACCGGGTACACGTTGAACCCCATCTCGAACAGCTTCGCGTGGTCGAGAATGTTCCGGCCGTCGAAGAGGAACGCCGGCCGCTCCATCGACGCCAGGATCCGCCCGTAGTCGAGCGTGCGATAGGCGTCCCACTCGGTGAGGACCGCCACCGCGTGGGCGCCGCGAGCGGCGGCGTAGGGATCCGCCTCGAACGTGAGGCGGCCGTCGAGGCCGGCCGTGTCGAGCCGTGCGTTCTCGAGCGCCTCGGGATCGGTGATGACGACGTCGGCGTGCTCGGCCAGCAGGTGGCGCGTGACCGCCAGCGCCGGCGCCTCGCGCGTGTCGCCCGTGTTGGCCTTGAACGCGAAGCCGAACAGCGCGATCCGCTTGCCCGCGACCGTGTTGAACATCGTCGCCAGCATGCGCCGCACGAAGCGCGCCTCCTGCCACTCGTTCATCCGCACCACGCCCTCCCAGTAGCGCGCCACCTCGTCGAGGCCGTAGCTCTGCGAGATGTAGACCAGGTTCAGGATGTCCTTGCGGAAGCAGGAGCCGCCGAACCCCACGCCCGACTTGAGGAAGCGCGGCCCGATGCGCGAGTCGGCGCCGATGGCGTAGGCCACCTCGTCCACGTCGGCCTCGGTCGCCTCGCACAGCGCCGAGATCGAGTTGATCGACGAGATCCGCTGCGCGAGGAACGCATTGGCCGTGAGCTTCGACAGCTCGGCGCTCCAGACGTTCGACTCGAGGATCCGCTCGCGCGGCACCCAGGCGGCATAGAGGTCGGCCACGGCCCGCCGCGCGCGCCCGCCGGCCGGCGTCTCGCGCGACCCGATCAGCACCCGGTCGGGCTGCTCGAGGTCCTCGACCGCCGTCCCCTCGGCCAGGAACTCGGGGTTCGACAGCACCTCGAAATGAAGGCCGCGGTCGTTGCTGTTGAGGATCCGGTCCATCGCCTCGGCCGTCCGAACGGGCAGCGTGGACTTCTCGACGACGATCTTGTCGCTCGTCGCGGAGGCGAGGATCTGGCGGGCGGTCTTCTCCCAGTACTGGAGGTCGGCCGCGCGGCCCGCCCCCTCGCCGAACGTCTTGGTCGGCGTGTTGACCGAGACGAAGATGATGTCGGCGCCGCGGATGCCGGCCTCGATGTCGGTCGAGAAGAACAGGTTCCGCCCCCGCGCGCGGCGGACGACGTCGAGCAGGCCCGGCTCGTAGATGGGGAGCGAGTCGCCCTGCCAGGCGGCAATGCGCCGCTCGTTGATGTCCACCACGGTGACGTCCACGTGGGGGCACCGGTCGGCGATCACCGCCATCGTGGGCCCGCCGACGTATCCCGCGCCGATGCAAAGAACCTTCAGCCGAGGTTGAGGCATTGGGAAAGGATACGGACAGGATGGGGACGGGTCAATGGCAGGTGTATCGAGTAGTGGCCACTGGCCACTACCCCCGTCCTATTGACTGATGCCGCCACCGAGCACCTTGTACAGATTCACCCTGTTCTGCAGCTCCGCCAGGCGCAGGCCGACCAGCGCCTGCTGCGCGGCGAAGAGCGAGCGCTGCGCGACGAGCACGCTGAGGTAGCTGTCGATGCCCGCCTCGTAGCGCGTCTCGGACAGGCGATACGTGTCCTGGAGCGCGGCGACCAGCGCCTCCTCGGCCTTCAGCTGGTCCGAGAGCGTCCGGCGCAGCGAGAGCGTGTCGCTCGCCTCGCGGAAGGCCACCTGGATGGCCTTCTCGTACTGCGCGACCGCGGCGTCGCGCCCGAGCCTCGCCGCTTCGGTCGTCGCCTGGCGCGCCCCGGCCGTGAAGATCGGCGCCGTCAGCTGCGGGTTGAACTGCCACGTGCGGGCCGACCCCTCGAACAGCTCGGACAGCGCCGGGCTGATCAGGCCCAGCGCGGCCGTCAGCGAGATCCTCGGGAGGTAGGCGGCGCGAGCCGCGCCGATGTTCACGTTCGCGGCCTTGAGCTGGTACTCCGCGGCGAGGACGTCGGGCCTCCTCAGCAGCACCGACGAGGGCAGGTTGGCCTCGACCCCCTTGAACGGCCGGACCTCGCCCAGGTTCGCCGGCAGCAGGTCCGGGCGCAGGCCGGTCCCGGCCAGCAGCTCCAGCGCGTGCCGGTCCTGCTCGACAAATCCCTCGTACATCGCCACGGCGGCGCGGGCGGCTTCGACCTGCGTCTGCGCCTGCCGCACGTCGAGGTCCGAGGCGATCCCGGCCGCGCTGGTCTTCAGGATCATCTCGAGCGATTGCTGCTGCGTCTTCAGCGTGGACTCGGCCAGGCCGCGGTTCTCCGCGTCGGCGGCCAGCGTCAGCCACGTGCCGGCGGTCGAGGCAATCAGCGAAATGCGCGTCGCCTCGGTGCCCTGCTGCGACGCGAGGTACTGGTCGAGCGCCTGCTCCTTGAGGCTCTTCAGCCGCCCGAACAGGTCCACCTCCCACGAGGTGAACCCGTTGACCAGGTACTGCGCCGACGTGTACGCCTGCCCGTCCGAGGCGAACGACCCTGGCACGCGCGAGGCGCTGAGCGAGGCTGCCGCGCCGGCCGTCGGGTAGAGCTGCGCGCGCTGGATGCGGTACTGCGCGCCCACGATCTCGGCGTTCAGCGCCGCGACGCGCAGGTCGCGGTTGTTGGCCAGCACGGTCTCGATCACCGACCGGAGCCGCGCGTCGGTGACGAACGCCTGCCACGGGTTCGTGCCCGGCACCTCGCCGGCGGCCGCGGCCGGGCCGGCGCCGGGCAGCTGCGGGGGCACCGGCGCCTCGGGCCGGACGTACTTGGGAGACAGCGTGCAGCCGCCCGCGGCGAGCAGCGCGCCGACGACGACGATGAGAGACGTGTGCCGCCGCATCAGTGCACCTCCGGCGCCGGCGTCGTGTCGCCGCTCGCGGGCGTGGCCTGCCGGCGCTTGCCGCCCAGCAGCTGCACCACGACCACGTAGAACAGCGGGATGAAGAAGATCGCCAGCGAGGTGGCGGTGATCATCCCGCCCAGCACGCTGGTGCCGATCGCCTTCATGGCGCCCGCGCCCGCCCCGCTGGCCAGGGCCAGCGGCAGGACGCCGAACCCGAAGGCCAGCGACGTCATGACGATCGGGCGCAGCCGCAGCCTCGCGGCCTGGATCGCCGCCTCGACCGGGCCCATGCCCTGCTCCAGGTTGGCCTTGGCGAACTGCACGATCAGGATCGCGTTCTTGGTCGTCAGGCCGAGCACGGTCAGGAGGCCGATCTGGAAGTAGACGTCGTTCGGCATCCCCCGCAGCGACGTCGCGAGGA
Organism: Acidobacteriota bacterium; assembly: GCA_021779795.1. GTDB lineage: Bacteria > Acidobacteriota > Vicinamibacteria > Vicinamibacterales > Fen-181 > FEN-299. The sequence continues at coordinate 3,290 of JAJXZZ010000162.1, forward strand.
CGCCGCCGAGGACGCCGAGCGGGAGGGCGAAGAGAATCGAGATCGGGACCGACCAGCTCTCGTACAGCGCCGCGAGGACGAGGAAGATCGTCAGCACCGAGAAGGCGTAGAGCGGGCCGGCCTGCGACTTGGCCTGCTGCTGCTGGTACGACACGCCGGTCCACTCGTACCCGATCTCGGGCGGCAGCTTCTGGATGATCTCGTCCATCGCCCGCATCGCCTCGCCGGTCGTGTGCCCCGGCGCCGGGTCGCCCTGGATGTCCATCGCGGGAAAGCTGTTGTAGCGCTCGAGCCTCGGCGATCCGTACACCCAGTGACCCGAGGCGACGGCCGAGATCGGCACCAGCTGGCCCTGCACGTTCTTCACGTACAGGTGATCGATGTCGCCCGGCAGCATTCGGAAGCGCGAGTCGGCCTGGGCGTAGACGTGCTTCACGCGGCCGCCCTGCACGAAGTTGCCGATGTAGGCGCCGCCGAACGCGCTCGACAGGTAGCTCTGCACCGCGCTGACCGGCACGCCGAGCGCGCCGGCCTTCTGCCAGTCCACGTCCACCTTGTACATCGGGACGTCGGCCATGCCGTTGGGCCGCACGCGGGCGAGGCGCGGGTCCTTCGCCGCCATCTGCAGCACCTGCATCTCCGCCTGCGCGAGCTTCAGGTGGCCGACGCCCCCCTTGTCCTCGAGCATCAGGTCGAAGCCGGTCGCCGTGCCCAGCTCGACGATCGGCGGCGGGATCATCGGGATGATCGTCGCCTGGATCTTCGAGAGCGCCCCCATGGACGCCTGGACGACCGCCTGGGCGCGCAGATCCGGACGATCGCGGAGCGCCCAGTCCTTGAGCTTCAGGTACATCATCCCCTGGTTCTGCGCGCGGCCGGCGAACCCGAAGCCGCTCATCGCCATCACCGACTCGACGGCGTTCTTCTGCCGGGTCAGGAAGTACCGCTGCACCTTGGCCATCACGCCCTGCGTCTGCTCGAGCGTGGACCCGACGGGCAGCTGCACCATGACCATCACGATCCCCTGGTCCTCGTCGGGGAGGAACGCGGTCGGCATCCGCAGGTAGAGGAAGACCATCGCGACGGCGACGACCGCGAACGCGGCGAAGTAGCTCTTGCGCCGGCCGAGCACCTGGCCGACGAACCGCGTGTAGGCGTCGCGCGTGCGGTAGAACAGGCGGTCGAACGCGAGGAAGAACGGCCGGAACAGCCGGAAGCCGCTCTCGGCCGCCTCGTGCCCCTTGGCCACCGGCTTGAGCAACTGCGCGCACAGCACGGGGCTCAGGATCAACGCGACCAGCACCGACAGCAGCATCGACGCGATCACGGTCGCCGAGAACTGGCGGTAGATGACGCCGGTCGAGCCCGGGAAGAAGACCATCGGCGCGAAGACCGCCGAGAGCACCAGGCCGATGCCCACCAGCGCGCTGCTGATCTCGCCCATCGACTTGCGGGTCGCCTCCCAGGGCGGCAGCCCCTCCTCGCTCATCACCCGCTCGACGTTCTCGACCACGACGATGGCGTCGTCCACCAGCAGGCCGATCGCCAGCACCATCGCGAACATCGTCAGCATGTTGATCGAATAGCCGAGGAGCCCCAGCACGCCGAACGTGCCGAGGATCACGACCGGCACCGCGATGGTCGGGACCAGCGTCGCCCGGAGGTTGCCCAGGAACAGGTACATCACGAGGAAGACGAGGACAATCGCCTCGAGCAGGGTCTTCACGACCTCCCAGATCGCCACCTTGATGAAGGGGGTCGTATCGAACGGGTAGACGACCTTCATGCCCGGCGGGAAGTGGCGCGCGAGCTCGGCCATCTTGGCCTTGATGTTGTTGGCGGTGTCGAGCGCGTTGGCGCCCGCCTCCATGCGGATGGCCATGACCGCCATCGGATTGCCGTTGTAGCGGCCGACGATGTCGGGCGCCTCGTTGCCGAGCTGGGCGCGCGCCACGTCCGACACGCGGACGATCGATCCGTCACTGTTGCTGCGCAGCGGGATCGACGCGAACTGCTCGGGCGTCACCAGCAGCGACTGGACGAGGATCGACGCGTTCAGCCGCTGGCCCGGGACGGCAGGCGCGCCGCCGAGCTGGCCGGCCGAGACCTCGACGTTGTACGCCCGCACGGCCGCCACCACGTCGTCCGACGTCATCTGGTACTTGGCGAGCTTGTCGGGGTCGAGCCAGATCCGCATCGAGTACGGGCTGCCCATCGCCTGGACCTCGCCGACGCCGGGAACGCGGCCGAGCGGCGACAGGATCTGCGTGTACGCGTAGTCGTTCAGGTCGTCCAGCGACAGGCTGCCGTCGTCGGTGGTGATGCCGACGATGATCAGGTAGTTGCGGGTGGACTTGGCGACCGTGACGCCGCGGGCCTGGACGACGTCGGGCAGCATCGGCAGCGCGAGTTGGAGCTTGTTCTGCACCTTCGACCAGGCGATGTCGGGATCGGTGCCGGGCGCGAAGGTCAGCTGCGTCGATCCCGACCCGGACGCGTCGGCGGTCGAGTACATGTAGAGCAGGTGGTCGAGCCCCGTCATCGTGGACTCGATCATCTGGATGACGGTGCTGTCCACGGTCTCGGCCGAGGCGCCCGGGTAGGAGGTGCTGATCGAGATCGACGGCGGCGCGATGTTGGGGTACTGCGACACCGGGAGGTTGTAGATGGCCAGCCCGCCGCCGAGCATCATGGCGATCGCGATGACCCAGGCGAAGACGGGCCGGTCGAGGAAGAACCTGGACATGATTCCTCCTACTTCCCGTCCGAGACGACGCGCACGGTCGCGCCGGGCCTGACCCGGTCACGCCCCTCGACGATCAGCCGGTCGCCCGGCGCCAGCCCCTTGGTGACGACCCAGTCGGAGCCGATCGCCCGATCGACCTCGATCTTGCGCTGCTCCACCCTGCCGGCGGCGTCCACGACGAGCGCCAGCGGCTCGCCCTTCATGTTGCGCGTGATCCCCTGCTGCGGCGCCAGGATGGCGTGGTCGTTGACGCCCTCCTCGACGATGGCGCGGACGTACATGCCGGGCAGCAGCGTCCGCTGCGGGTTGGGGAACACCATGCGCAGGACGACGGAGCCGGTGGTCGGATCGACCGAGACGTCGCGGAACTGCAGCGTGCCCTCGAGCGGGTAGGGCGTGCCGTCCTCGAGCACGAGCCTGACCTTCCGGGCCGTCGGGCCGCCGCGCTGGACCTGGCCGCTCCGCGTCGCGCGGGCGAGGCTCAGGATGTCGGCGCTGGCCTGCGTGACGTCCACGTAAATCGGGTCGAGCTGCTGCACGACGGCCAGCGCCGTCGGCTGGTAGGCAGTCACCAGCGCGCCGACCGTGACGCGCGAGCGGCCGATCCGCCCCGAGATGGGCGCCTTCACCGGCGTGTAGCCGAGGTTGACGCGCGCCGTCTCGACGGCCGCCTTCGCCGCCAGCACGTTGGCCTCGGCGGTCGCGAGGGCGGACGCCGCGTCGTCGGCGTCCTGCTGGCCGACGGCCCGGGCCGCCGCCAGCTCCTTCAGGCGCCGGGCTTTCGATTGCAGCGCGGGCAGGTTGCTCTCGGCCACCGCGAGCGCCGCCGTGGCCTGGTCGTACGCGGCCTTGTACGGCGCCGGGTCGATCTGGTAGAGGAGCTGCCCCGCCTTGACGTCGCCCCCCTCCACGAACTCCCGCCGCTGGATGATGCCGTTGACCTGCGGGCGCACGTCGGCGACGAGGTAGGCGGTGGTCCTGCCCGGCAGCTCGGTCGTCAGCACGAGGCGCTCGGAGCGGACCGTGGCAACGCCGACCTCGGGCGTCGGGGGGGCTTTCATGGCGGACGCTCGCGGGCCGCAGGCCGCGACGGCCGTGGCCACGAGCGCGGCCAGGGCGAGCGCGGCGGCACGCGTCCCCGCCCGGCCGCGGGCGCGAACGGGCAGGCTGAGAGGA
>JAJXZZ010000163.1 GCA_021779795.1 Acidobacteriota bacterium
ACTGTGCGAAGCACCGAAGCAAACAGCATGCCCCGGCAGCCACGCGTGCCTCCGCATGCGCCGGCGTGGCGCTAAGAGCCTGCAACGACAATCAATTAGAGCTTGAATCGTGGATCCGAACACGAGACGCGCAGTCGTCGCCGAAGGCGACTAATGTTGCCCGACACGGGCAAAAGGCAGAAATCTGGCCGCTTTCGGCGCGCACACCAATGGCGGGTTGCCGCAAGCACCGACGGAATTTCGGCGGCCCGCCCGCCCGCTCACTTCGTCTTCGTCAGGTCGTCGTCGGCGTCGTGACTTTCCTGGAGCCCTTCCTTGAACCCGCGAATCGAGGCCCCCAGCCCCTTCCCCAACTCCGGCAGCCGCTTCGGCCCGAAGACGAGCACAGCGATGCCGAGAATGAGCAGCAGGTGCATCGGTTGGAGCAGACCGTCGAACACGTCGTCCTCCGCAGAATGAGGCGACCGGCGCGCGCCGGCCGCGAATGGTTCGATTCACCGGGACACGTCCCCTCATCTTCGCACGTTGCGGCGCCGGCACGCAGAATAGTCGACGGAAATCACACGGAAGAGCCAGCTGGCTGAGCCGTGGCCATCGCAGGGGAAGCGTCCGCGACGCCCGCGACCTCCGCCCTTCCCACCGTCCGGCACACGACCAGCGTGATGTCGTCGGCCTGCGGCGCGTCGCCGGCAAACCGACGGGCCGCGTCCCGCACCCGCTGCACCAGCCGGCACGCCGGTTCGTCCATGTGCGCCCGGATCTCGTCGAGCGCCGCGTCGGCGCCGAAGCAGTTGCCCGAGGCGTCCTCGGTCTCGGTCACGCCGTCGGTCAGGAACACCACCACGTCCCCCTCCTCGAGCGGCGGGTTCTCGACGACGCCGTACCTCACGCCGGGGAGCATGCCGGCCGGCGGCCCGCAGCTCTCCATCACCGCCTTCACCTCCCCGCGGGCGCCGAGATGGTAGGCGGAGACGTGGCCCGCGTTGGAGTAGGTCACGCGGCGGGCGACCGGGTCGATGCGGGCCATGATGAGAGCGACGTACCGCTCGTCGTCCAGGTCCCGGTAGAGCGTCTCCCCGATCCGGGTCAGCACCTCGCCCGGGTTGGCGCACGACCGGGCGCACGCCTGCACGTGGGCGCGCGTCTCGACCATGATCATCGCCGGCCCCAGGCCGTGCCCCGACACGTCGCCGATGACGACGCCGAGCGAGCCGTCGGGAAGCGCCAGGTAGTCGAAGTAGTCGCCGCACGTCGCCAGCGCCGGGAACGTGGCCGCCGCGACGTCCAGACCGGACACGGTCGGGGACGACGCCGGGTAGAGCCGCCGCTGCACGGCCGAGGCGTACTGCATCTCGATCGCCTGCTGCTCCGCCTGCAGCCGCTCGGTCATGTCCTTGATGACCGAGACGAAATGCTCGATGCGCCCCTCGGCGTCCTTGATCGGCGTGATGGTCTGCTCGGCGCGGTACAGCTCGCCGTTCTTCCGGCGGTTGACGGGCGAGCCGCGGAAGACCTCGCCGGCCAGGATGGTGCGCCACAGCGCCTCGTAGTAGTCGGGCGCCTGCCGGCCCGACCGCAGCAGGCGCGGCGTCTGGCCGACCGCCTCGGCGCGCGAGTAGCCGGTGATCGTCTCGAAGGCGGGGTTGACGTACTCGATCACCCCTTCGGGCGTCGTCATCATGATGCCGTCCGCCGTCTGCTCCACGGCGTTCGACAGCCGCGCCAGCTCGGCCTGCTGCCGCATCTGCGCGGTGACGTCGCGGAACACGACGATGCCGCCGTCGGGCGCCCCCTGGCCGTCGCGCAGCGGCGTGCCCGAGATGTTGATCCAGACCCCCTGCGGGACGTTCGGGTTGCGGATGAAGACGTCGGCCGCGGACAGCTCGCCGCGAAGCGCCCGCGCCAGCGGCAGGCGGTCCGACGGGAACGGCGTGACGCCGTCCGGGTAGAAGCACCCGTAGGTGGACGACCAGTCCGACGGCGCCATGTCCCGCGGGGCCATGCCGAGCAGCCGCTCGGCCGCCTCGTTGAAGAGCACGAACCGCCCGCTCGCGTCGGCGACGACCACGCCCTCCGAGAGGTTGCGGAGCGCGGCCTCGAAGACCTGCGCCTGCCGGCGCGCCGCCGTGGTCCGCCCGCGCGCGACCAGCAGGAGGGCCAGCCCGCCCACCAGTCCCCACACCAGCACGACGCCAAGGCCGAGCACGAGGGGGCCGCGCGTGAGGTAGCGCGACACGTAGGCGGTCGTGGGGCGGCCGACCAGCTTCCACTCCCGCCCGCCGATGCCCAGCTGGTGCTCGAAGCGCCAACCGTCGTACACCGGGCCCGTGTCGCCCGCCGTGTCGAGGCGCATCGGCCGGCCGCCGACGTTGGTGTCGAACAGCTCGTACCGCATGCCGCCGGACGGCCGTTCGCCTTCCCCGTCGAGCACCTCCCGAAACAGCGTCCGGGCGCGGGCAACCAGCACGACGAACCCGTCGGGCGTCCGCCCCGCCCAGGCACCGGCGGGGCCGGCGCCGCGCACGGGCAGCAGCGCAAGGAACCCCTTGCCGTCGCCCACTCCCTGGACGAGGTCGATCGGGTCGGTCAGCGCCATCTCGCCCGTGGCCTCCGCCCGCAGCAGGGCCGCCCGCCTCGCCGGCTCGGACGCCAGGTCGAGGCCGAGGGCCTCGCGGTTGGGCCCCAGCGGCTGGACGTAGTACACCGGGTAGCGGTCGAGCACCCCCGACGGGGCCACAGTCGTCCGACCGCCCGACACCTCCCGGATGCGGTAGTCAGCCAGGCCGTCGGCCTGCGCGCCGCGCTCGTGGGCGGCGCGCGTGCCGGGCGGGACGCGCGGCGCCCACTCGAGCGCGGTGATCGCCGGGTGACGCGCGAGGATCTCGGAGCTGAAGAGGGCGAACTGTCCGCGGCTCACGCGGGGATCGACACGGAAGAGGACGGCGAGATCCGACAGTTCCTCGGTCGTCTCGTCCACCTCGCGCGCGAGGGCGGTTCGCCGTGTCGCGAAATGGTCGGCCGCCGCCCGGTAGGCCCGCTCGCGCTCCCACCCGGACGCCAGTCGTGTGGTGAGATACCCCACCGACGGCCCGGCCAACGCGAAGGCGATGCCAACGACCCACGACAGGCGGCGCGACGCGCGGACTGGCATAGGCTCCCCTCGACGGTCAAGCTCCCCATGGGCGGGACCCGGGAACGACTGGCGCGATTCCCGGCGCCCGGAGTCTCCCCGCGCGAGCCGGCAGTTCAGACAGGCCTGCGGCTCGAGCGCGGGCGTCCAGCCCGCCGCCGTCAGCGAAGAGGCGGCGGACGAGCCGTTCCGGAGCGGAAGGAGTAAATGCCCGATGGTGACTATAGCAGAAATGAGACTGATTCGCAAAATGGAATGTCGCCGGCCCGCGGCTCGCCCGGGAAGCCCTGCCGCTGGCCGGCTGACGGGCGGCTACGCGGCCAGTTCCCGGAGCGCCTTCACCAGGGCGTCCAGTTCGGCCGTCGTCGTATAGAGGTGGGGGGTGACGCGCACGCCCTTCACTGGGCCGGTGTCGATGGCCACGGTGTAGATGCGGAACCGGTCGAACAGCGCGCCGGCCAGCGCGGCCGGCGTCAGTCCCGTGACGCCGACGTTGGCGATCCCGCAGGCGCGCGCGCCGGTCGGCGTGTTCAGGTACACCCCGCGCAGTCCGCGCACCCGGTCGGTCCAGTGCTGCTGGAGGAAGCGGAGCCGCGCCTCCTTCCGCTCCCCGCCGACCATCTGGTGGAAGCGGATCGCGTCGGCGATCGCCAGCACGGTCCACGACGGGTGCGTGCCGATGTGCTCGAACTTGCGGATGTCGTCGGCCGGCCAGGTCGTGTCGCCGAGGAGCGGCCAGACGCCGGCGATCTTCTCCTTGCGCACGTGCAGCAGGCCGGCGCCGAGCGGCGTCGAGAGCCACTTGTGGAGGCTGCTGCCCAGATAGTCGCCGCCCAGGTCGGGCACGGTGAACACGACGTGGGCGAACGAGTGGGCCGCGTCCACGATCACGTCCACGCCGCGCGCGTGCGCCATGTCGGCGATCCGCCGGACCGGGAGGATCTGCCCGGTGATGTTGATCATGTGCGAGACGAGCAGCAGGCGGGTGCGCGGCGTGATGGCCCGCGCGTAGACGTCCACCACCTCGTCGTCGCTCGCCGGGTGCAGCGGCAGGTCCACCTCGACGCACGTCAGGCCGCGCCGGCGCGACTGCTGCCGGAACTGCTGGAGCATCGAGCCGTAGTCCTGGTCGCACATCACGGCCTCGTCGCCGGGGGCGAGGTCGATGCCGTGGATCACCGTCCCGAGCGACTCGGTCGTGTTGCGGGTGATGACGATCTCGTCGGCCGGGCAGCCGGCCAGCGCCGCGAGCTGCCGTGTCACCGCGACGAGGTCCGCGTCCTTGCGGCGCCGCATGTAGAACGACAGGCCGCCGTTGATCATGGACGCGTGGCGCTCGAACGCCTCGAACGTCGGCGCGGGCTGCGGGCTCGAGTAGCCGTTCTCGAGGTTGATGTACTCGGCCGGGACCGGGAACACCTTGCGGATCTCGGCCCAGAACGCCTCGTCGTTCGCCGCGGCGGCCGGCGCCAGGCCTTCGAACGGCTCGAGGCGCCGCTCGAGGGCGTCGAGGACGGCCGGGGCCAGCGCGGGGACGACGGCCCCGGCCGCGGCGGCGCGGATGAACGCGCGTCGGGTGGTGTCCATAGGCGGGAATCATACGCGAACCGGAGGCGGGCGGAGCACGAGTGCGTGTAGAATTCTGGGCGCATGAGTGTTCGTCGCCTGGCGCCCGTCGTCTTCATCCTCACGGCTCTCTCCCTGGTGTTCGCGCGTCCGTCGGCCGCGGCGGCCGGATCGGCCCAGGCCCCGAGCCTGCCGCTCCCGGTCGCGCACGCGCTGCGGGTCACCTCGCCGATCCGCGTGGACGGCGTGCTGGACGACGCCGCGTGGGCGGCGGCCACGCCCATCGGGCCGCTGGTCCAGGTCGATCCCGACGAAGGGGTGCCCGCGAGCGAGACGACCGAGATCCGCGTCGCCTACACGGCCTCGACGCTCTATGTCGGCATCCTCTGCCGCGACCGGACGCCGTCGGCCATCATCTCGACGCAGATGACCCGCGACGCCGACCTCGGCAGCGACGACAACCTCATCGTCGTGCTCGACCCGTTCTTCGACCACCGCAACGGGTTCTTCTTCCAGGTGAACCCGGCGGGCGCGCGCACCGACGGGCAGGTGGCCAACAACGGCCATCACCTCTCGCTCGAGTGGGACGGCATCTGGAACGCCGCCGCGCGCATCACCCCCGAGGGGTGGGTGGCCGAGATCGCGATCCCGTTCAAGACGCTCCGGTTCAAGCCGGGACAGACCGTGTGGGGGTTCAACGCCCAGCGGACCATCAAGCGGCGGAACGAGACCGACCGCTGGGCGACGCCGCTGCGCAGCAACTGGGTCACGAACATGGCGCAGGCGGGCCGGCTCGAGGGGATCGAGGGGATCAGCCAGGGCCTCGGCCTCGACATCCGCCCGTACGTCTCGGGCGGCGAGGAGAACCGGGACCGGTCGCTGGATGCCGGCCTCGACGTCTTCAAGAACGTCACGCCCAACCTGAACGCGGCGGTCACGATCAACACCGACTTCGCCGAGACCGAGGCCGACAGCCGCCGGGTGAACCTGACGCGCTTCCCGCTGTTCTTCCCCGAGAAGCGGTCGTTCTTCCTCGAGGGAGCCGGCGTGTTCGACGTCGCCGGGACCAACGAGGAGAGCGTGCTCCCCTTCTTCAGCCGGCGGATCGGCCTGCTCGGCGACCGGGAAGTCCCGATCCTCGTCGGAACGAAGGTCGTCGGGCGGCAATCGGGCTTCAACGTCGGCGTCCTCGACGTCCAGACGCGCGCCGCCGACGACGTGCTCGAGGACGGCGCGCCCCTCGAGGGGCAGAACCTCCTGGCGGCGCGGGTGAGCCGGAACCTGTTCGAGCAGTCCTGGATCGGCGCCATCGTGACGCACGGCAACCCGTCCGGGCAGGGGAGCAACACGCTGGTCGGCGCCGACATCCGCCTGGCGACGTCGCGGTTCCGCGGCGACCGGAACCTGAGCGCGAGCGCCTTCCTCCTGCGGACCGACGACGAGGCGAGCGGGACGACCGACTACGCGTTCGGCGGGAACGTGGACTATCCGAACGACCTCTGGGACTGGTCGTTCGGCTGGCGGCAGATCGGCGAGAACTTCCGCCCGGCGCTCGGCTTCGTGCCGCGCCGCGGCATCCGCCGCCTGTCGCCCGGCTTCGCGTTCAAGCCGCGGCCGGGGCGTTTCGGCATCCGGCAGCTGTTCTTCGAGGCGAGGCCGGTCTGGGTGACCGACCTGCACAACGTGACCCAGAGCTGGGAGGTGTTCTCGGCTCCCTTCAACGCCGAGTTCGAGTCGGGCGACCGCGTCGAGTTCAACGCGATGCCGCAGTACGAGCGGCTGACCGAGCCGTTCGAGATCGCCGAGGGCGTGCTGATCCCGGCCGGCGAGTACACGATGCACCGGTGGGGGGTCCAGGCGGAGACGGCCGACAAGCGGCCGGTCGTCTTCCGCGCGGAGTGCTCGTGGGGCGGGTTCTACAGCGGCACCCGGCGCGACGTCGAGCTCGGCGCCGTCTTCAAGCCGAGCCGGCACGTCCTGGCCTCGATCGAGTACGAACGCAACGACGTCGCGCTGCCCGAGGGGGCGTTCGCGACCAGCGTCGTGGCCATCCGCGCCGACTACAACTTCTCGCCGAACGTCTCGTGGGCCAACCTGGTGCAGTACGACAGCGAGTCGAGGCTGCTCGGGGCGCAGAGCCGCTTCCGGTGGATCATCCGGCCGGGCAGCGACCTCTTCCTGGTCCTGAACCGGGGCTGGGAGCGCCGTGAATCGGACAACCGCTACATCCCGAGCTACGACAAGGGCTCGGTAAAGCTGCAGTACACGTTCCGCTTGTAGGCGCCGCGCCCGGCAACTTCAGAGCGTGTGAAGAAATCAGACTCAAGGCTCAAGACTCAAGACTCAGGCGCAGAAACCACGCGTGAAAGACCCTGAGCCGGACGATTGCTTCACAGGCTCTTCAGCCTTGCCTCGTGGTAGGCTACTTGGCGCCATGAGTGCCATCTTTCAGCACCTGCTCGTGCTCGGGCGGCCCGCCTGC
>JAJXZZ010000164.1 GCA_021779795.1 Acidobacteriota bacterium
AGGCGGGCGCCTGGCCGCCCGCCTGCCCGCGCGCCCACACCGCGGCCGCCGCGCCGACCGAGAGCGCGATGAGGAGCGCGAGCGAACCGGCGAGGCGGTGATGCTTCACAATGTCGCTGCCGCACAGGGCTGAAGCCCTGCTGATCAGAACAACGGCTTCCCGTCGATGTCCTTCGGGACCGCGATCCCGAAGTACTTCAGCACCGTCGGCGCGATGTCGATGATCCGCGGGTCGGCGTCGGTCAGCGGGCGGTTCGAGATGAGCGTCCCCGGGATCGTCTGGTAATCGAACGAGCAGTGATCGCCGCTCCACTTCCGCATGTTCGGGTAGACCAGGCCGGGCGGCGAGCCGCCGAGCGAGGTCTGCCACGAGACGCGGTAGCCGTCCTCGAAGCCGACCTGCAGGTCGGGCGCGTTGTCGATGTAGGGGCCCGAGTAGACGTCGTCCCGCTTGTAGACGTTGCGCACGATCCGCTGGCCCGTCTTCGGGTCGGTCATCGTGAGCAGCTTGGCCGACAGCTCGTCGGCCAGGCGCTTGTAGTCCTCGCCCGGGTTGACGATCCCCTGGCCCTCGCGCCCCTTCAGGTTGAAGTAGATCTGGCCGAGGCCGAGCGAGTAGGCGCGCGTGCGCGACCAGTCCACGCCCTCCCAGAACTGGCCGCCGCCGCCGAACATGTCGTTCAGGTTCTTCTCGCCGAGCGGCCGGCCCTGGCGCGCGATGTAGCCGTTGTCCACCAGCCAGGTGTTCAGGTTGACGCCGTACTTGAACGAGTGGAAGCCGTGGTCCGAGAGGACGAAGACCAGCGTGTCGGGATCGACGCGCTGCAGCACCTCGCCGACCAGCTGGTCGCAGCGCTCGTAGACGCGCTCGATCGAGTCGCCGTACTTGGCGGCGGCGACCGGGTCGTACATCGGGTGCGTCGGGTCGATGAAGCGCCAGAACATGTGCTGGACGCGGTCGGTCGACTCGATCACGCCGACGACGAGGTCGAACTGCTTCGAGTCGATCTCGTGGAGGATGATCCGCGCGCGGTCGTCGAAGGCGCGGTACAGGTCGTCCATGAACGTCTTCTCGTCGATCCGGTCCTCGTTGAGCGGCCAGGTCGCCTCGGCCCAGCCGAGCGTGCGGAAGGTGCCGAGGCTGTCGTAGAGGTCGCCGACGAAGCGGGTCGGCGCCGAGATCGGCATCACCGGCTTGTCGGGGCGCCAGTTGACCGGCGACATGTAGAGCTGCAGCTCGCCGCTGGCGCGCACGAGGTAGAACTGCGCCATGCCGTAGAGGCGCACGAGGAAGTTCACGCGGAACTCGAGCGGGACCCACCCGCTCCACGCCCCCTCGGCGAGGTGAATGGTCTGCCCCTGGACGTCGATCGTGGCGCTGCGCCCCTGCCGGTCCCAGCGGACCGTGAACGGCACGCGGACGTCGCGCTGCGCCTCGAGCGCGGCCATCTCCGCCTCGTCGGCGTCGCCGAGCGTGGCGCCCTTCTTCCGGAGCGCGGCCATCTGCTCCTGCACGATCGGGTTGGCCGGGCCGGTCAGCTCGCTGTGCGCGACGTCGCCGTCGAAGGCCAGCCGCTTGAGGATGCCGCCCATCTCGGTGTTGCCTTCCTCGTAGCGGCTCAGGTCGGTGGCGAAGTAATAGAAGGTGCCGACCGTCCCGCGGATGTCGGGCAGCGGCAGCCCCGACAGCATCTTGCCCGCCGGCACGTTCTCGGGCGGGAAGGTCACGGGCACGGTGAGGATGGCCGAGCGCACGCCGGCTTCGCCGGCCGTCACCCAGAACGACGTGCCGCCGCGCAGGCTGGTCACCTTCGGCCGGCCGAGCGGCACGTAGTTGAACAGGAACGACGGCATCTCGCGCTTCACCATCCCGAGGTCGGGCACGTACGTCTTCACGTCGCGCACGAGGAAGTCGAAGATGTTGGACTTGGCCGCGTTGCCGCCGATCGCAAACGACGCCCACGACACCGGCGACTCGGGCGAGGTCGACGTCTGGAGCCGGTAGAAGCCGCCCCTGTCGGCGAGCTTCTTGAAATTCGGGAGCTTGCCTTCCTGCATCCACTGCTGGACGAGACGCGGATCCATCCCGTCGAAGCCGAGGATGACCATCTTCTGTTTGAACTTGGCCGGTGGAGCGCTCGGGCCGCACGCGACAGGGAGGAGGGACGCCAGCAGAAGGACGACAGCGACACGGATTCTGGTCTGCATCGTGTTCCTGACTCGCGGGGAGCCCAGAGTATATCACGCAGGTACACGCCGACTTGCCCGCGGCGCGGCGCGGCGGATACCATCCTTACGTGCGCGTGCTCGCCATCGACCTCGGCCGTAAGCGGATCGGCCTCGCCATCAGCGACGCCTCCGGCCTCCTCGCCCGCCCGCTCGACGTGGTGCAGGCCGGCGGCGCCGCGCAGGTCGCGCGGATTGCCGAGATCGTGGCGCAGTTGGCCAGGGAAGACGACGGCCTGGCCACCGTCGTGGTTGGGCTGCCGAGCCACCTCGACGGCACGCCGAACGAGCAAACGGCCGAGGTGGAGGCGTTCGTGGCCGCGCTGCGCGGCCGCATCAGCCAGCCGATCGCGCTGCAGGACGAACGGCTGTCCAGCGTCGAGGCCGAGAGCCGGCTGGCCGTCCGCGATCGCGACTGGCGAAGCCGGAAGAAGAAGCTCGACGCGGCGGCCGCGGCGGTGATCCTGCAGGATTACCTGGATGGCAGGAGCGGGTGAGACACACGAAGTAAGAAGTACGAAGTACGAAGTACGAAGTGCGAAGTGCGAAGTGCGAAGTGCGAAGTGCCTAGGGCGCGGAGGGGGCGCAGGGCGGGGCCGTCAGGCCCCAGGCGCGCCAGGTGGTAGGCAGCCCGCGGCCCGGGGCCCGTCAGACACATGAATATGGTCCGCCGAGTTCTCATCCTGCTCGTCATCGCGCTCGTCGTCGCCGCCGCCGGCGCGTGGCTGTGGCATGCCGCGCAGCCCTACAAGGGATACGAGAGCGCCGAGCAGTTCGTGGACCTGCGGCCCGGCGACGGCCCGGGCGTGATCGGCCGCAAGCTCGTGGCGGCCGGCGTGGTGAGCGACCGCTGGACGTTCCGCCTCGTCCTCTGGCAGAGCGGCGCGGCGCGGCGGCTCAAGGCGGGCGAATACCGGTTCGACCGCCCGATGCGCGCCGCCGACGTCGTCGAGGCGATCGCGCGCGGCCAGGTCTACCTGCGCCCCGTCACGTTCCCCGAGGGGCTCACGATCCGCGAGATGGCGCGCATCTTCGAGGCGCGCGGCTTCGGCTCGGCCGGGTCGTTCGTGGACGCGGCCAGGGCGAACGTCGGGCTCGTGTCCGACATCGATCCCGACGCGCGCGATCTCGAAGGCTACCTGTTCCCCGAGACGTACTCGCTCTCGCGCCACGCCGGCGCCGCCGAGCTGGTGCGGATGATGACGACGCGCTTCCGCCAGGTGTTCACGCGGGATCTGCGCGAGGCCGCCGCCGCCCGCGGGCTCACGCCGCGGCAGGCGGTCATCCTGGCGTCGATCGTGGAGAAGGAGTCGGCGCGGCCCGAGGAGCGGGCGGTCATCGCCGGCGTGTACCTCCACCGGCTGCAGGTGAAGATGCCGCTGCAGTGCGACCCGACGGTGATCTACGCGCTCGAGGCGCTGGGCGAGTACCACGGCAACCTGACCCGCGCGAACCTGCGCGTGGACTCGCCCTACAACACCTATCGCTACCCGGGCCTGCCGCCCGGCCCGATCGACTCGCCCGGGCGCTCGTCGCTCGAGGCCGCCGCGCACGCCGAGCCGGTGGACTACCTGTACTTCGTCAGCCGCAACGACGGCTCGCACGTCTTCGCCCGCACGCTCGCCGAGCAGAACCGCAACGTCAGGAAGTACCAGGTGGACTTCTTCAGGCGGAAACGGCTGCAGCAACAGCCTCACTGACGGCACCCATCCCCCTACCGCTCCGCCCACTTGAGCTTCTGCCGCAGCACGTCGAAGTACGACTGCGTCGGCAGCTTGACGAGGCGCAGCGGCGTGTCGTGCCGCACGATCTCGATGGCGTCGCCGGGCGACAGCTCGAGCCCCTGCTGGCCGTCGAGCGTCAGCACGATCTGCTGGTCGGGGTCGTGGGCGACCGGCGTCACCTGGATCGGCGACGAGGCCGGGATGACGACGGGGCGGTTGCTGAGGGTGTGCGGGGCGATGGGCGTCAGCACCAGGGCGTCCACGGCGGGGTGGAGGATCGGGCCGCCGGCCGACAGGTTGTAGGCGGTGGACCCGGTGGGGCTGGCGACGATGAGGCCGTCGGCGTTGAAGCGGGCGACGAAGTCGCCGGCGACGGTCACCGCCAGCTCGATGATGCGCGACAGCGCGCCGCGCGTGACGACGACGTCGTTGAGCGCGACGTGCTCGGCGACGGCCCGGCCCGCGCGCAGCACGCGCGCGCAGAGCATGAGGCGCCGCTCGACGGCCGCCCGGCCCGCGATCGCCGCCTCGAGCAGCGGGTAGAGGTCGGGAAAGTTGATCTCGGTCAGGAATCCCAGGTGGCCGAAGTTCACGCCGAGGACGGGCAGGTCGCGCCCGGCCGTGATCACGCGGTCGGCCATCGCCAGCAGCGTGCCGTCGCCGCCGAACACCAGCAGCAGGTCCACCGCGTTCGGCAGGTCGTCGCGCGACTCGACGCGCCGGGCCAGCTCCAGCGAGGCGAGCGCGGCCGTGTCGGCCTCGAACACCGGCTCGATGCCGTGCGCGTCGAGCCAGGCGGCCACCTCGCGCAGGTGGGGCGCGATCGATTCCATCCGGATCTTGGCGACGATGCCGACACGCTTGATCATGATGCGCCTCGCCATGCGCCCCCGCCCGGCCCGCGGCTACCCGCGCGGCCGGAGGTGGAGCAGGAACTCGCGGTTGCCCTCCGCGCCCGTGATCGGCGACTCGGTCATCGCCTCGCGCCCGAGGCCGGCCGCCCCGGCCGCCGCCGTGACGCGCTCGATCACCCGCTCGTGCACGGCCGGGTCGCGGACGATGCCCCCCTTGCCGACCTCCTGGCGGCCCGCCTCGAACTGCGGCTTCACCAGCGCCACGACGTCGGCGCCCGGGCGCAGCACCGCCGGCACGCGCGGGAGGATCTCGGTCAGCGAGATGAACGACACGTCGATGACGACGAGATCGACCGGCCCGGGGAGATCCCCGGGCGCCAGGAAGCGCGCGTTGCGCCCCTCGATGACGACGACGCGCGGGTCGTTGCGGATCCGCCAGTCGAGCTGCCCGTGGCCGACGTCGAGCGCGACGACGCGGGCGGCGCCGCGCCGGAGCAGGACGTCGGTGAACCCGCCGGTCGAGGCGCCGATGTCGAGCGCCTCGCGTCCCTCCACCGCGACCGCGAACGCGTCGAGCGCGTGGGCCAGCTTCAGGCCGCCCCGGCCCACGTACGGGTGGTCGGGCGCGACGAGCGCGACGACGGCGTCGGCCGGCACCGGGGTTCCCGCCTTCGACACGACGCGCCCGTCCACGGTCACCTGGCCCGCCAGGACCAGGGCGCGGGCCCGCTCGCGCGACGGGGCGAGCCCCCGCTCGGTGACGAGCAGGTCGAGGCGGACCGCCGACCGCCGCCGACCGCCGACCGCCGACCGCCGGCCGCCGATGTTCACGTTCTTCTCCCTGCCACCCACGCCGCGATCTCGTGGAGGCGGCCCGACGCGATGCCCGCGCGCTCGAGGGCGCGGCGGCCGTCCTCGTGCGCCTGCGCGGCCAGGGCGCGCGCCCGGTCGAGGCCGGCCAGCGCCGGGTAGGTCGGCTTGCCGGCGGCGGCGTCCTTGCCGGCGGTCTTCCCGAGATCCTCGGTGGCCCCCTCGACGTCGAGGATGTCGTCCACGATCTGGAACGCCAGGCCGAGCGACGAGGCGTAGTCGCCGACGGCGTCGATGGCGGCCTCGGTGCCGCCGGCCATGATCGCGCCGGCGACGGCCGAGACGCGGATGAGCGCGCCGGTCTTCATGGCGTGCATCTGCCGCAGGCGATCGAGGCCGAAGCCGGCCGCGCCCGGGCCGTCCCCCGGGGCCGCCTGGCCGGACGCGGCGAGGTCGATCGCCTGGCCGCCGACCATGCCGAGGGCGCCGGCGGCGCGGGCGATCTCGGCCAGCGTCCGCATGCGGCGGGCGAGCAGCGCGGCGTCGGGGCCCGAGGGCTCGCGGCCGAGCAGCGCGAACGCCTCGGTGAGCAGGCCGTCGCCGGCCAGGATGGCCATCCCCTCGCCGTGCGCGACGTGCAGCGTCGGCCGCCCCCGCCGCAGCGTGTCGTCGTCCATCGCCGGCAGGTCGTCGTGGATCAGCGAGTAGGTGTGGATCATCTCGATCGCGCAGGCCGCCGGCAGCGCGAGGCGCGTGGCGTCGCCGGGCGTCACCGGCCGCTCCTGCAGCCCCGGCGTCGCGGCCACCTCCTCGGCGGCCGCGAGCGCGAGCAGCGGGCGGAACCGCTTGCCGCCGGCGAACAGGCTGTAGCGCATCGCGTCGCCGAGCGGCGGCGGGCAGGCGGGAGGCGCGGGCAGGAAGCGGTCGAGCGCCTCGTCCACGAGGCGGCGGCGCGCGCGGACGTACTCGTCGAACGGCCCGGCGGCCTGGCTCACTTGCCCTTCTCCGTGCGGCCGGTGTCGTCGGCGGCGGCGGCGAGCGACGGGGGCGCGGGCTTCAGCTCGCCCCGCTCGTCGAGGACCTCGATCCGCCGCTCGGCCTCCTCGAGCTTCGCGTGGCAGAACCGGGAGAGCTGCACGCCGCGCTCGTACAGCGCCAGCGAGGTCTCGAGCGGGAGGTCCCCTTCCTCGAGCGTCTTGACGATCCCCTCGAGCTCGGCGATCGCGCCCTCGAAATCCTTGATCGTGGTGTCCATAGGATGTCCGTCCCCGTCAGCCGTCCCGTTCGACGCGGCACGTCAGCTCGCCGCGGTGCAGCGTCACCCGGACGCCGTCCCCCTGCTTCACCGTCGCCGCGTCGCGGATGATGCGCGTGCGGTCCTCGCTCCAGCAGACGGCGTAGCCGCGGCCGAGCACGGCCAGGGGGCTGAGGCTCTCGAGGCGCGCCGCCTGGCCGCGGAACCGGGCGTCGGCCCTGGTGTGGGCGCGCAGGGCCGCGGCGCGCAGCGCGGCGTCGGCGCCGGTGAGCCGCGT